>DASTDN010000051.1:0-11124 GCA_035710365.1 Streptomyces sp.
GGACTCAAGCGGGCGCGGGCGCGGTGGCCGGGGCCGGGCTGGCGCGCCGGGCGGCGAGGGCGCCGGCGGCGAGCAGGGCCTGCGCCGCGAGATAGGTGAGCATGACCCAGAAGTCGGGGCGCGGGAGCTGCGGCCACTCGGCGATGCCGGTCGCGATGAGCGTGTCCGAGAGCAGGAACAGCGCCCCGCCGGACCCGGCCACGGCACCGGCGCGTACGGCGGCGGCGCAGGCCATGGAGGTGAGCAGGGCGCTGTAGACGGCGACGGGCACCCGCAGCTCCGCGGGCAGGTCCGGCCAGAGCAGGGCGACGGTGACGGCGAGGACGGCGGCGTAGCCGGGGACGAGGAGGCGGGCACGCGCGCGTGCCCGGGGCACGGGCCCGGTGTGCGTCCGGAAGAGGGCGAGGTAGCAGAGGTGGCCCGCCGCGAAGCAGCCCATTCCGGCGAGGAAGGCCGCGTCGGCGTCGAACAGCAGCAGGGTGTCGCCGCCCCAGCCGCACAGCAGCGCCGCCACCAGCGGCCGGGGCGCTCCGGAGAACGCGGCCCAGGCGGCGAGCGGCGGCATCAGCAGGGGCTTGGCGAGGGTGTGGCCGACGTCCGCGTCCGCGAGGAGGGCGGCGAGGTCGACGGCGGCGACCAGGGCGAACACGGCGAGCGCGACACCGGCGGCGCGCGAACCCCGGCCGCCCGGGAGGCCGCCGAGGGGACCGCCGGGGCGCGTCACGCGGCGGAGCCGTCCTCGGCGGACGCCGCGGGGGCGGCGGACCCGGCTGCGGCCGGGGCGGGGGCCGCGGCCGGGGCGGATGCCACGGGCGGAGCGGAGGACGCGGCCGGGGCCGGTGCGGGGGCCGGGGCGGGCTGCCAGCCGGGGCCGCGGAAGACGCGCCCGGCGCGCTCGCGCCAGTCGCGGGCGGCCTTGATGTCCCGGGCGATGGCGGCGTACTCGTGCGTGGCGACCTTCAGCGGGTTGTACGTGTCGATGTTCTTGGTCAGGCCGTACACCGGGCGATCGGTCTCGGGCACGAAGGAGCCGAAGAGACGGTCCCAGGTGATGAGGATGCCGCCGAAGTTCCGGTCGAGGTAGCCGCCCTGGGACGCGTGGTGGACCCGGTGGTGGGACGGCGTGTTGAAGACGTACTCGAACCAGCGGGGCATCTTGTCGATGCGCTCGGTGTGGATCCAGAACTGGTAGACGAGGTTGGCCGAGGAGCAGAACGCGAGGGCCGCCGGGTGCACGCCGGCCAGGACGAGCGGGACGTAGAACGGCCAGACGGTCAGGGACGTCCAGGGCTGGCGCAGCGCGGTCGTGAGGTTGAACCTGCGGCTGGAGTGGTGCACGACGTGGCAGGCCCACAGGATGCGGATGACGTGGTGGCCGCGGTGCGACCAGTAGTAGAAGAAGTCCTGCGCGAGGAGCATCAGCGGGACGGTCCACAGCAGCACCGGCACGCGCAGCGGCGTCAGCTCGTAGAGCGCCGTGTAGATGGCGACGATCGGGATCTTCCACAGGAAGTCGAAGAAGAGGCTGCCCAGGCCCATGCCGACGCTGGTGGCGGAGTCCCTCGTCTCGTAGCCCGCCGCCTCCTCGTCGGGATGGATGCGCACGCTGATCATCTCGACCACGGTCAGCAGCACGAAGGCGGGTATCGACCAGAGCACGACATCGGGCAGGTTCGGCATGAAAGCACCGTAGGACTGTCGGAAGGCGACCACCAGATGTTGTTACCGACAAGTTTTACTTGGGAGTACGCGTCGCTTGTTGGCACTCCCCGCCAATGGACACCCTCCCCGCGCCCGGGCGGACCCGGGCCGTCCACCACGGACGGCGGCCGTCTCCCGGCACGGCCACGCACGCGTGGGCGGACCGGCCCGGCGGTCGCGGCACCGCCCCTTCGGGCGAATTCCCGTCACCTCCCGCCCGCCGCACGGCATGTGACACCGGGTCCTGGGCGCCCCTCGCGGACCGCGCTGCCGGTCCCGGCCCGTATCCTCAATGACCATGCTCGAAGACCGCACGACGACCGCAGCGTCCCCGACCGCGTGGCCGGCCGCATATCCCCCGGGATACGCGGTCGTCGACGTGGAGACCACCGGACTCGCACGGGACGACCGGATCATCTCCGCGGCCGTCTACCGGCTGGACGCGCGAGGCGAGGTCGAGGACCACTGGTACACGCTGGTCAACCCGGAGCGCGACCCGGGGCCGGTGTGGATCCACGGCCTGACGAGCGACGTGCTGGAGGGCGCGCCCCTGTTCCGCGACATCGCCGGGGAGTTCACCGACCGGCTGCGCGACCGGGTCCTCGTCGCCCACAACGCCGTCTTCGACTGGCAGATGATCTCCCGGGAGTACGCGCGCGCCCGGTACGAGGCGCCGGTGCGTCAGCGGCTGTGCACGATCGCGCTGTCGAAGGAGCTGGGCCTGCCGCTGCCCAACCACAAGCTGGAGTCGCTCGCCGCCCACTTCGGTGTCGTGCAGCGGCGCGCGCACCACGCCCTGGACGACGCGCGGGTACTGGCGGAGGCGTTCCGGCCGAGCCTGCGCGCCGCCGCGGCGGGCGGCCTGCGGCTGCCGCTGCACGAGTGCCTGCCGCTGACGGAGTGGTCGGACCGGCCCACGCCGCACATCGGCCGCCAGGGCGGCCCCGGCGGCCACCGTACGGGCGGCTGGCGTCCCTCCCGCAGGCGGACCGCGTGCCCCTACCCCAACCCGGGCCGCTACGAGGAGGGCAAGCCCCTCAAGCAGGGCATGCGGGTGGCGTTCTCCGGGGACACCTCCGTCGACCGGGAGCTGCTGGAGGACCGGGCGACCGAGGCCGGGCTGCACGTGGCGACGAGCCTGTCCCGGCTGACCAGCCTGCTCGTCACGAACGACCCCGGTTCGAGCACCTCGAAGGTCCTCAAGGCCCGGCAGTTCGGCACCCCGGTCGTCGACGAGGCGGCCTTCGGCCAACTGCTGCGGGACGTGGCACCGGCGGACGGGTGAACAACCCGCGGCGGGCGGCCCGGCGGGACCGCGGGGCCGCGCCGCGGCGGCGGGCGGGAAGCGGCCCCGGCCCGCGGGACCGGGCGACCCGTACGACCGGGTGATTGCCGGGCGACTCGCCCGGCACCCGCTCGCCCGTGCCGCGCCGAGCGCCCAGTGTGTGGCGCATGGCACGTTGCGAGGTCTGCGGAAACGACTACGGCATGACGTTCGAGGTGCACGCGCAGGGCGCCGTCCACGTCTTCGACTGCTTCTCCTGCGCGATCCACCGCATGGCACCGATCTGCGAGCACTGTCGCGTCCAGATCATCGGCCAGGGCGTCGACGTCGAGGGCCACTGGTACTGCGGCGCCCACTGCGCCCGCGCCGAGGGGAGGACGGACATCGTCGACAAGGTGTGAGGCGCCACCCGGCGCGGGACACCCCGTGACCGAGTTGTACGGTCGTGGGGTGTACCGCTTCCTGTTGTCCCGGCAGTGGGTGATCCTCACGCTGGCCGCCCTCCTCCTCGTCCCCACGATGATCAGGCTGGGCATCTGGCAGATGCACCGCTACGAGCTGCGCACCGACCGCAACGAGCTCGTCTCCGGCGCACTGGCCACCGACCCGGTGCCCGTGACCCGGCTCACCTCCCCCGGGCACGCCGTCACCACCGGCGAGCGGTACCGCACCGTCACCGCCGAGGGCCGCTTCGCCCCCGACGACGAGGTCGTCGTCCGCCGCCGCACCAACTCCGACGAGGAGGTCGGCTTCCACGTCCTGACCCCGTTCGTCCTGGCGGACGGCAGGGTGCTGCTGGTCAACCGCGGCTGGATCCCCGCCGACGGCATGAGCCAGACGGCCTTCCCCGAGGTCCCCGCCCCGCCCCGCGGCGAGCTGACCCTCACCGGGCGCCTGATGCCCGACGAGACGACCGAGGCCAGCGGCATCAAGGACCTCAAGGGCCTGCCCGACCGGCAGATCATGCTCATCGACAGCGAGCGGCAGGCCCGCCGCCTCGGCGCCCCGGTGCTCGGCGGCTACGTCGTGCAGACCGCGCCCGTGCCCGGGGACGGCGGCCCCGAGCCGATCGGGGAACCCGGCCGGGAGAACGCCGCGCTGAACTACGCGTACGCCGTCCAGTGGTGGCTGTTCGCCGCGGGCGTCCCGGTGGGCTGGTTCGTGCTGGTGCGCCGCGAACTGCGCGACCGGGCACAGGCGGCGGCCCCGAAGGGGAACGACGCGGACACCGAACCCGCCGCCGTGTAACCGACATCACAGTCGTTCCGTCATCCGGCCGGGTGCCGCACGGATTGCCGCGCAGGTCCGCCGGGAACCCGCACCTGCGTGCCCCGCATCGAGGACTACGCACTCATCGGCGACGAACAGACCGCCGCACTCGTCGGCCCGGACGGCTCGGTCGACTGGCTGTGCCTGCCCCGCTTCGACTCGGCCGCCTGCTTCGCGAAACTCCTCGGCGACGAGGACAACGGCCACTGGCGCATCGCCCCGGACGGCGCCGAGCGCTGCACCCGCCGCGTCTACCGCCCCGACACCCTGGTCCTGGACACCGAGTGGGACACCCCGCAGGGCAGCGTGCGCGTCACCGACCTGATGCCGCAGCGCGACCGCGCCCCCGACCTCGTCCGCATCGTGGAGGGCCTGAGCGGCGAGGTCACCATGCGCAGCGTGCTGCGGCTGCGCTTCGACTACGGGTCGATCGTGCCGTGGGTGCGCCGCGTGGACGGCCACCGGGTGGCCGTCGCCGGACCCGACTCGGTGTGGCTGCGCGCCGAGCCGGAGGTGCACTCCTGGGGCCGGGACAACGGCACCCACGCCGAGTTCACCGTCTCCGCCGGCGAGAAGGTCGCCTTCGTCCTCACCTGGCACCCCTCGCACGAGCCGCGCCCCCCGCTGATCGACCCGGTGCCGGCGCTGGAGCAGAGCGTCGCCGACTGGCAGGCGTGGGCCGCGCGGTGCAGCTACGACGGGCCGCACCGGGACGCCGTGGTCCGTTCCCTCATCACGCTCAAGGCCCTGACGTACGCCCCGACCGGCGGCATCGTCGCCGCGGCCACCACCTCCCTGCCCGAGGAGCTGGGCGGCGTACGCAACTGGGACTACCGCTACTGCTGGCTGCGCGACTCCACCCTCACCCTGGGCGCCCTGGTGGCGGCGGGCTACCAGGAGGAGGCCGAGGCGTGGCGGAACTGGCTGCTGCGCGCCGTGGCGGGCGACCCGCGGGACCTGCAGATCATGTACGGCCTGGCGGGCGAGCGCCGGCTGCCGGAGTTCGAGCTGCCGTGGCTGTCCGGCTTCGCCGGGTCGGCGCCCGTACGGATCGGCAACGACGCCGTGAACCAGTTGCAGCTCGACGTGTACGGCGAGGTCATGGACTCCCTGGAACTGGGCCGCAGTTCGGGGCTGTCCGCCCAGCCGGACGTGTGGGCGGTGCAGCGGGCGCTCATGGACTTCCTGCGCGAGGAGTGGCGCGAGCCCGACGAGGGTCTGTGGGAGGTGCGCGGCGGACGGCGGCAGTTCGTCCACTCGAAGGTGATGGTGTGGGTGGCCGCGGACCGGGCGGTGCGCGCGCTGGAGCAGTACCCGGACCTGCCCGGCGACCTCGACGGCTGGCGGGCGATGCGCGACGAGGTGCACCGCGAGGTCTGCGAGAAGGGCTACGACCCCGAGCGGAACACCTTCACGCAGTCCTACGGCTCCCGCGAACTGGACGCCGCGCTGCTGCTGATCCCGCGCGTGGGCTTCCTGCCGCCCGACGACCCCCGGGTGCTGGGCACCATCGAGGCGATCCGCGAGGACCTCGGCCACAACGGCTTCCTGCGCCGCTACACCGCCGACGAGCGGATCGTGGACGGCCTGCCCGGCAGCGAGGGCACCTTCCTCGTCTGCTCGTTCTGGCTCGCGGACGCGCTGCACGCCACGGGCCGCACCAAGGAGGCCCGCGACCTGTTCGAGCGGCTGGTGGACCTCACCAACGACGTGGGCCTGCTCGCGGAGGAGTACGACCCGGTGGCCGGCCACCAGCTCGGCAACTTCCCGCAGGCGTTCAGCCACATCGGCCTGGTGCACACCGCCCTCGCCCTCTACGGGGAGGACGGGGCAGGATAGGACCATGGATCTTGGACTGAAGGACCGGGTGTACGTCGTCACCGGGGCCACCCGCGGCCTCGGCAACGCCACCGCGCGCGAGCTCGTCGCCGACGGCGCGAAGGTGGTCGTCACGGGCCGGGACGAGAAGACGGCCGCGGAGGCCGCCGCGGAACTCGGCCCGAACGCGGTGGGGGTCGCCGCCGACAACGCCGACCCGCAGGCGGCCGAGCGGCTGGTCGCCGCGGCCCGCGACCACTTCGGCGCCTTCCACGGCGTCCTCGTCAGCGTCGGCGGGCCCCCGCCCGGCTTCGTCGCGGACAACACGGACGAGCAGTGGCAGGCCGCGTTCGAGTCGGTGTTCCTGGGCGCGGTACGGCTCGCGCGCACGGCCGCGGCGGAACTCGGGGAGGGCGGCGTCATCGGCTTCGTCCTGTCCGGTTCGGTGTACGAGCCGATCCCGGGCCTGACCGTCTCCAACGGGCTGCGCCCCGGCCTCGCCGGCTTCGCGAAGTCCCTCGCCGACGAACTCGGCCCCCGCGGCATCCGCGTCGTCGGCCTGCTGCCGGGCCGCATCGACACCGACCGGGTGCGGGAACTGGACGCCCGGTCCGCCGACCCGGCGGCGACCCGAACGGCCTCCGAGTCCCGCATCCCGCTGCGCCGGTACGGCACCCCGGCGGAGTTCGGCCGCGCCGCCGCCTTCTTCCTCTCCCCCGCGGCCTCCTACCTGACCGGCGTCATGCTCCCGGTGGACGGCGGCCTGCGCCACGGCTTCTGACCACGGGTCCGCCTCCCCGCGGCCGGCCGCGGGGAGGCGAGCCCCCGCCGGGCCGCCCGGGGCACGTGAGCACATCCGCACACCCGGCCGGGCCCGGACCGCTCACGGCGGACCGGATCCGGCGCGGAGGCCGTGGGTGCCGCGGGGCGCCGGGGGCCAGGCCCGGGCCCGGGTGCCGTACACGTGCGTGAGGGAGACCGGCAGGCCCCGCCCACGGCCACCGGTCGTTCAGCCCACCCGTTCGGCGCGGTGTCCGACCGCCTTGAGGCGGACCTCCGCGGGGAGGGAGCCCAGCCCCGCCGAGTCGCGGACCCGGGCGAGGGCGCCGGTCGTCAGGTCCCGCAGGGCACCGCCCGGGGACACCCGCGGCGCCAGCAGCAGGCGGACGCGGACCTCGGGGGCGGAGCGTCGGCCGGTGAGGGCGACGTCGGCGCGTTCCACACCGTCCGCGCCGCCCGCGTCCGAGGCGAGGACACCCTCCATGGCCCGCCCCCGCAGCAGGGCGCCCTCGCCGTCGCCCGTCTCCACCAGCACCTCCGCCAGCCGCCTGCGCCGCAGCACCGACACCAGCCACCACAGGGCCAGCAGCACCAGGGCGGCGAGCGCGGCGACGACGGCCGGCCACCACCAGCCGGAGTCCCGCCATCGGGTCCGCTCGGACGCGCTCAGCAGCACGTCGTGGCGCCCCTGGTGGACCCACCAGGACGGCGAGGGCGCGCCCAGCCCGA
The DNA here is from genome assembly GCA_035710365.1 of Streptomyces sp. Taxonomy (GTDB): domain Bacteria; phylum Actinomycetota; class Actinomycetes; order Streptomycetales; family Streptomycetaceae; genus Streptomyces. The sequence goes on from DASTDN010000051.1 coordinate 7,583, forward strand.
CGGCCAGCACGGAGCCGCCCACGGCGAGCAGGACGAGGCCCAGCAGCCCCAGCAGCACACGGTTGACGGTCCGTCCGGTCCTCCGCACGCTCCTCATCCCTTCTTCCTTCCGGACCGCCGGACGTGCACGGACAGCGCGGGCGGCCGGGCCAGGTCCAGTTCCCGCACCGCCGCGGCGAGCGCGCCGTCCAGGTCGGCCCGTACGTCGTCCAGGGCGCGGAAGTGCGACACCGCGCGGACGTCGGCCCGGGAGCGGCGCATGCGCACCCGGGCCGACTGCACGCCCGGCACCTCCATGGCCCGGTCCCGCAGGACCAGGGCGGCGGCCTCCCGGTGCAGCCCGGCGCGCACATCGGCGTGCGGGCGGCGCATCGGCAGCACGTCCCGCAGGCCCGGCGTGGCCGCGAGCAGCAGCAGCCACAGGCCGAGAGCGGCGGCGGCACCGGCGCCCACCAGTACCCACACGTCGTCGAGCTGCCGCTCGGCGAGCTGCCGGGCCAGTTCGCGGCGCCAGGCCATGGCGGGCCGGTCGGCGCGCACGGCCACGACGTCGTACAGCAGCAGCGCCGCGGCCGCGAGGAGCAGCAGTGCGACGAGGCCCGCGGGGACGCGGCGCGCCGACCAGAACCGTCCGCCGTCCGCGACCCCGTCGTCCTCGGCGGCCGGCGGCGCGTCGTACGAGGCGGCGGACGCCGACTGGTCCGGGCGGCCCGGCCCGTCCCCGCCGGTGTCCTTCTCGATGACCGGCATCCGCCGCGTGGTGCCCTCGGGGCCCTCGGGCTCGCTCATCGGGTCCTCCCCTGGTCCGCGCCGGGCGCCGGGGACAGGTGCAGCCGCTCCACGTGGACGGCGACCTCCGACACCTCCATGCCCACCAGCGTGCCTACCCGTTCGGTGACTTCGCGACGCACCGCGCCGCAGCGGGCCCCGATGTCGCACGGGTACGCCAGCTCGACGTGGACGCGGACGCGTGCCGCCCGGCCGGCGGGCCCGTCCCCCGCCCGGGAGCGGACGCTCACCGTGGCGTACGGCGGCGAGCCGTCCGGGGGTGGTGCGCCCAGCGCCTCGCGCGCCGCCCGCGAGGCGACCTTCGCGACGACCCGGTCGGCGATCCGGGTCGCCCCGCGCTCACCCGGCGGTACGGCGGCCGCCGGTGCGACGGCCGCCGGGGTGCGGGGCGCATCGGCCGCAGTGCTCACCGCCCTCACCGCCGCCGGTCGTCGCGCGTGCGGAAGAAGTCGCCGAATTCCAGGTCCCCCTCGAGGAACCGGCCGGCGACGAAGCCGACGGCGCCCAGCGCCGCCACCAGCAGGAAGGCACCGAACCCGCCGAAATACCCGGCGAAGGCCAGCGCCATTCCGGCGATCATGCCGACCACGGCCATGCTCACATCGCGCTCCTCAGCTCGTCGTCCGGGGCCCTGGCTCACTGGATCCGGGGTTCCGGTTCCTCTTCCTCTTCCTCGGGCAGCTTCACGTCGCTCACCGCGATGTTGACCTCCACGACTTCGAGGCTCGTCATCCGCTCGACGGCGGCGACGACGTTCTCGCGCACGTCCCGGGCGACGTCGGAGATGGCGACGCCGTAGTCGACGACGATCTCCAGGTCGAGTGCCGTCTGCACCTCCCCGACCTCGGCCTTCACTCCCCGGGTCACCGATTTGGCGCCGCCGGGCACCCGGTCGCGCACGGCCCCGAAGGTCCGCGAGATGCCGCTGCCCATGGCGTGCACGCCGACGACGTCGCGTGTCGCCAGCCCGGCGATCTTCTCGACCACTCCATCGGCGATGGTGGTCCTGCCCCGCGTGCCGGGGTCTCCCCCGCCGCGCCTCGACTGCGTCCTGCGGCCACCGGAGGTGCCGGGCAGCTCTTTGCCGCTTTCCGTCACACCCGTCCGGTTCGGCTCGGTCATGTCATTCATGTCCGTACGTCCCTTTCGGTCGTCCTCAGGACCACCGTAAGTGCGGTTGCCCGCTCGCGCGCCGGGGATGCGGCAGGGTGGAGGAATGACGGCGGAACGATGGGCACGAGCGGTACGGCAGGAGCTGGGCCTCGGCAGGCTTCTGCCGCTGGGCGGTCCCCGCGAGGGGGCATGGCTAGCGGAGGCCGCGGCCGGGGAACTGCTGCGGCGCGCGGCAGCGGACGTTCCGGGCGTACGCCCCGGCCGGGTCCGGGTCGCCCTCGCCGACCCCGAGGACACCGGCGACCCGGTGGTACCGCCCCCGCCCGGCGCCCTGCCGCCCGGCCCGCTGCGCGTCACGGCCGGTTTCGCCGCCACCTCCGCGGAACCCCTGCCGGCGACGGCCTCCCGCCTGCGGGCGGCCCTGTCGGAGGCGGCCGCCACCCGGCTGGGCCTGCGGGTGACGGAGGTGGACCTGCGGGTGACGGACCTGTGGGAGGACGACGGCACCGGCCCCGGGCCGGCGCACCCGGAGGACGCGCAGGACCCGCGGGACACGGAGCAGTCGCCCGCCGGCCGGCCGGCCGCCCCCGGCGGCGACGGCACCGGGGACGCCGGCCGTGTCGCCCGCGCGGTGCTGGCCGTCCCGGGCGTCACCCGGCTGGGCGGCACCCTGGGACGGCCGGTGGCGTTCCGCGAGGCGGCCGCCGGGGACGCGGCACTCGTCCGGCGGCACGTCCAGGTGCAGTGCGCCGTGCGTGCGGACCACCGGGCCCTGGACGTGGCCCGGGAGATCCGCACGCGTACGGCCGAGGCGCTGCCGGACCGCCCGACGGTGACGGTGCTGATCACCGCCCTGGAGTGAGCGCGGGGAAGGACGGCTCAGTCGCCGAGACCGGCCAGGTCCCGCAGCCGGCGCGCCTGTGCGGCGCGCTCGGCGACGCGCTGGGCCTCGTGGTCCCGGCCGAGTGCGCCGCGCAGCAGCGCCTTGGTCTCGACGACCGCGTTCCGGGGCGCGGCGAGCAGCACCGACGCCAGGTCGCGTACGGCGTCGTCGAGCTGGTCGGCGGGCACGGCGAGGTTGGCGAGGCCCGTGGTGACGGACTCCTCCGCGCCCACGAAGCGACCGGTCAGGCAGATCTCCAGCGCGCGGGCGTATCCGACGAGGCCGACGAGGGGGTGGGTGCCGGTCAGGTCCGGCACCAGTCCGAGGCTGGTCTCGCGCATGGCGAACTGCGCGTCGTCGGCGACGACCCTCAGGTCGCAGGCGAGTGCGAGCTGGAAGCCCGCCCCGACGGCGTGTCCCTGGACGGCGGCGACGGACACGAGGTCGCTGCGCCGCCACCAGGTGAAGGCCTCCTGGTATTCGGCGATGGTCGCGTCCAGCTCGGCGTCGCCGCCGCGCGCGAGGTCCAGGAACGACGGTTCGCCGTCGAAGCCCTCGGGGGTGAACGCCTGCCGGTCGAGACCGGCCGAGAACGACTTGCCCTCGGCGCGCAGCACCACGACGCGGACGGCGCCCGGCAGCAGCCGGCCCGCCTCGGTCAGCGCGCGCCACAGGGCGGGGCTCTGCGCGTTGCGCTTGGCGGGGTTGGTCAGCGTCACCGTGGCGAGCGCGTCGTCGACGGTGAGCCGGACCCCGT
>DASTDN010000052.1:0-8228 GCA_035710365.1 Streptomyces sp.
GTCATCATCACCATGGGCAACCGCCCCGAGGAACTGCGCGCCCTGATCGACTCGGTCGCCAAGCAGGACGGCGAGCCGGTCCAGGTGGTCGTGGTCGGCAACGGCTCCCCGGTCCCGGACGTCCCCGACGGCGTCCGCACCGTCGAGCTGCCCGAGAACCTCGGCATCCCCGGCGGCCGCAACGTCGGCATCGAGGCCTTCGGCCCCGGCGGCCAGGACGTCGACATCCTCCTCTTCCTGGACGACGACGGCCTGCTCGCCCGCACCGACACCGCCGAACTGTGCCGGCGGGCCTTCGCCGCCGACCCCGCACTCGGCATCGTCAGCTTCCGCATCGCCGACCCCGACACCGGCGAGACCCAGCGCCGCCACGTGCCCCGGCTGCGCGCCTCCGACCCGATGCGCTCCTCCCGGGTCACCACCTTCCTCGGCGGCGCCAACGCCGTACGCACGAAGGTCTTCGCCCAGGTCGGCGGCCTGCCCGACGAGTTCTTCTACGCCCACGAGGAAACCGACCTGGCGTGGCGGGCCCTCGACGCGGGCTGGATGATCGACTACCGGTCCGACATGGTCCTGTACCACCCCACGACCGCGCCGTCCCGGCACGCGGTCTACCACCGCATGGTCGCCCGCAACCGCGTCTGGCTCGCCAGGCGGAACCTTCCGGCGCTGCTCGTGCCCGTCTACCTCGGGGTGTGGCTGCTCCTCACGCTGCTGCGCCGGCCCTCGCGCCCCGCGCTGAAGGCCTGGTTCGGCGGCTTCCGGGAAGGCTGGTCCGCCCCGTGCGGTCCCCGGCGCCCCATGAAGTGGCGTACGGTGTGGCGGCTGACCCGACTGGGCCGGCCACCGGTGATCTGACAAGCTCGTTCCCTACGGGAGTCCGGGCCGCACCGAGGCCCGGAGCCGTGCCAAGCCCGCGCAGGCTGCGCATCTCGAAGACGAAAGTTTCCACTAGTGAGTGAGACAACCCACGACGGCGGGATCGCGGTGAGCGCGCCTCCGTCGCCCGACGAGGGACTCCCGGCGGCACAGCTCGCCGCGAAGTACGGGCTGACCGTGAGCGGCGCCCGGCCTTCCTTGCGCGAGTACGTCCGTCAGCTCTGGGGCCGCCGCCACTTCATCCTGGCCTTCTCCCAGGCGAAGCTGACCGCCCAGTACAGCCAGGCCAAGCTGGGCCAGCTCTGGCAGGTGGCGACCCCCCTGCTGAACGCGGCCGTGTACTTCTTCATCTTCGGCCTGCTGCTCGGCGCCCGCCGGGGCATCCCACACGACATCTACGTCCCGTTCCTGGTGACGGGCGTGTTCGTGTTCACCTTCACGCAGAGCTCGGTCCTCGCCGGCGTGCGCGCCATCTCCGGCAATCTCGGCCTGGTGAGGGCCCTGCACTTCCCGCGGGCCTCCCTGCCGGTCTCCTTCGCGCTCCAGCAGCTCCAGCAGCTCCTGTTCTCGATGATCGTGCTGGTCGTGGTCATGCTGTCGTTCGGCAGCCTCCCCGACCTGTCGTGGCTGCTGATCCTGCCCGCGCTGCTGCTGCAGTTCGTGTTCAACACCGGGCTCGCGCTGCTCTTCGCGCGGATGGGCAGCAAGACGCCCGACCTGGCCCAGCTCATGCCGTTCGTGCTGCGCACCTGGATGTACGCCTCCGGTGTGATGTTCAGCATCCCCGCGATGCTCGCCGACAAGGACGTGCCCGGCTGGGTCTCCGACGTCCTGCAGTGGAACCCGGCCGCGATCTACATGGACCTGATCCGCTTCGCGATGATCGACGGCTACGGCTCCGGGTACCTGCCGCCGCACGTATGGGCGTTCGCGGCGGGCTGGGCGGTGGTGGCCGGCGTCTTCGGCTTCGTGTACTTCTGGAAGGCGGAGGAGAGGTACGGCCGTGGCTGACCAGCACACCGGGGCACACGTCCCCACCGTCATCGCGGACGGCCTGCACATCGTCTACCGCGTCAACGGCACCAGGTCCGGCAAGGGCAGCGCCACCGCCGCCCTCAGCCGCATCGTCAAGCGCGGCTCGGACGACACGGCGCGGGGCGTGCGCAAGGTGCACGCCGTGCGGGGGGTCTCCTTCGTCGCCTACCGGGGCGAGGCCATCGGCCTCATCGGCTCCAACGGCTCCGGCAAGTCGACGCTGCTGCGCGCCATCGCCGGCCTCCTCCCCGCCGAGGAGGGCAAGGTCTACACCGACGGCCAGCCCTCCCTGCTCGGCGTCAACGCGGCGCTGATGAACGACCTGACAGGCGAACGCAACGTCATATTGGGCGGGCTCGCCATGGGCATGACCCGCGAGGAGATCAAGGAGCGCTACCAGGAGATCGTCGACTTCTCCGGCATCAACGAGAAGGGCGACTTCATCACCCTGCCGATGCGCACCTACTCCTCCGGCATGGCGGCCCGGCTCCGTTTCTCCATCGCCGCGGCCAAGGACCACGACGTCCTGATGATCGACGAGGCGCTGGCCACCGGCGACCGCAAGTTCCAGAAGCGCTCCGAGGCCCGCATCCGCGAGCTGCGCAAGGAAGCCGGCACGGTGTTCCTCGTCAGCCACAACAACAAGTCGATCCGCGACACCTGCAACCGCGTCCTGTGGCTGGAGCGCGGCGAACTGCGCATGGACGGCCCCACGGACGAGGTCCTCAAGGAATACGAGAAATTCACCGGCAAGTAGCCGATGCCTGGCGGGCCCTGCCGGTACTTTCCGGCAGGGCCCGCGTTGGACAGGCAGACACCGTCCCTCCCCGGAGCCTCCGGTACCGCGGCCGGGCGCCGGACACCCCCGGGAACCGCCGTCCGCCGTACGACGTAAGCTGTACCAGTCCCCTAAAGGCGGCAACTGGGGCGATACCGCCCGACACTCTCCGTGAGGAAGCCGTGCGGGAATCCAGGCGGCGTGTCCGAAACAGTGTGTATTCGGTCGGCAGTGTAGAACGGGAGATGTGACGGCAATGGTTACGGAAACTCCCCAGCTCCGCGACGCAGGTGCCGTCCGCGCCCAGGACGTCCGGCGGTGACGGTGACCGGCACGGCGCGCACGCGCGACCCGGAGCGCGGCACGCTCGGCAAGGCCGCGGGCGAGAACTTCCCCGTGGCACCCTTCTTCCTGCCCCCCGCCTGGCGCGCCGACCTCACGGCCGTCTACGGATTCGCCCGCCTCGTGGACGACATCGGCGACGGGGACCTCGCCCCCGGCGGCGCCGACGCCCGCCTGCTCGGTGTCGCGCCGGAGCGGGCCGGGGACCGGCTCCTCCTGCTCGACGCCTTCGAGGCCGACCTGCGCCGGGTGTTCGCGTCGACGCCCCGCCACCCGCTGCTGCGCCGCCTGCAAACCACCGTCCGCCGCCACGGGCTGACCCCCGGACCGTTCCTCGGCCTCATCGCCGCCAACCGCCAGGACCAGCTCGTCACCCGCTACGCGACCTGGGACGACCTCCTCGCCTACTGCGAACTGTCCGCCAACCCCGTCGGCCGGCTCGTCCTCGCCGTCACCGGCACTTCCACGCCCGAGCGCGTCCGCCGCTCCGACGCGGTCTGCACGGCCCTGCAGATCGTCGAACACCTCCAGGACGTCGCCGAGGACCTCGGCCGCGACCGCGTCTACCTGCCCGCCCGCGACATGCAGCGCTTCCACGTCGAGGAGGCGGACCTCGCCGCGCCGGCCGCGAGCGCCCCGGTGCGCGCCCTGATCGCCCACGAGGCGGCCCGCGCCCGCGCCCTCCTCGACGAGGGCGCGCCGCTGGTGGGCAGCGTCCGCGGCAGGCTGAAAGTGCTGCTCGCCGGGTTCGTGGCAGGGGGCCGGGCCGCCCTGCACGCCATCGCCGCCGCGGACCACGACGTCCTGTCCGGCCCGCCCACGTCCGGCCGGCTCCGGCTGCTGCGCGAGGTGGGCCTGACCCTGCGAGCAGAGGGGTGATCCGGACCGTGGAGAGCGCACCGCACCTGCCCGCGCCGGTACTCGCCGCCTACCACTACTGCGAGACCGTCACCGGACACCAGGCCCGGAACTTCGCCTACGGCATCAGGCTCCTGCCGACGCCCAAGCGCCGCGCGATGTCGGCGCTGTACGCGTTCTCCCGCCGGGTGGACGACATCGGCGACGGCGCGCTCGACGGCGACGTCAAGATCGCCCGGCTGGAGCACACCCGCGCCCTGCTCACCCGGGTCCGCGTAGGCGGGGTCGCGGAGGACGACACCGACCCCGTCGCCGTCGCCCTCACCCACGCGGCCGAACGGTTCCCGATCCCGCTCGGCGGCCTCGACGAACTCATCGACGGCGTCCTGATGGACGTACGCGGCCGGACGTACGAGACGTGGGACGACCTCAAGCAGTACTGCCGCTGTGTGGCCGGCGCGATCGGGCGGCTCTCGCTCGGCGTCTTCGGGGCCGAACCGGGAGCCCGCGGCGCGGACCGCGCCCCCGAGTACGCGGACACCCTCGGCCTCGCCCTCCAGCTCACCAACATCCTGCGCGACGTCCGCGAGGACGCCGAGGACGGGCGCACCTACCTGCCCGCCGACGACCTCGCGAAGTTCGGCTGCGCGGACGGCTTCGGCGGGCCGACGCCACCGGCCGACGCCGACTTCGCGGGCCTGGTGCACTTCGAGGTGCGCCGCGCCCGCGCCCTGTTCGCCGAGGGCTACCGCCTGCTGCCGCTGCTCGACCGGCGCAGCGGCGCCTGCGTCGCCGCCATGGCGGGCATCTACCGGCGGCTGCTGGACCGCATCGAGCGCGACCCGGCGGCCGTGCTGCGCGGCCGGGTGGCGCTGCCCGGCCGGGAGAAGGCGTACGTCGCCGCGCGCGGCCTGTCGGGTCTCGACGCCCGGCACGTCACGCGGCGCGCCGTCAGGAGGCGTGCCTGATGGACGCAGCGCAGGACCCGGTCACCGGGGACCGCGCCGGGCGAAGGCGGCGGGCGGCTCTCCGGTGGCGGTCCGCGTCCCCGGCTGAGACGGTCGGTCGTGCACCGTTCCACCACGGCCGTCGTGCCGGGGAGGCTGCCCGATGACCGACGGCCCGACGTCCCACCGCTCCCGTCCGCACCCACGGGCCTCCGGCCCGGCCCGTGCCGGCGGCCGTGCCGTCGTGGTCGGCGGCGGTCTCGCCGGGGTCACCGCCGCCCTCGCGCTCGCCGACGCGGGGGTGCGCGTCACCCTCCTGGAGGGCAGGCCGCGCCTGGGCGGGCTCGCCTTCTCCTTCCGGCGCGGCGAGCTGACCGTCGACAACGGCCAGCACGTGTACCTGCGCTGCTGCACCGCCTACCGCTGGTTCCTCGACCGGATCGGCGCCGCGGCGCTCGCCCCGCTCCAGGACCGCCTCGACGTGCCCGTCGTCGACGCCGCCCGCCCCGAGGGACGGCGCCTGGGCAGACTGCGCCGCGACGCGCTGCCCGTCCCGCTGCACCTGGGGCGGGGCCTGGCCACCTATCCGCACCTCCCGCTCGCCGACCGGGTGCGGGTGGGCCGGGCCGCGCTCGCGCTGAAGGCCCTCGACCCCGCCGACCCCGCCCTCGACACCCGCGACTTCGGCGGCTGGCTGGCCGAGCACGGGCAGTCCCCGCGCGCCGTCGAGGCCCTGTGGGACCTGGTCGGCGTCGCCACCCTCAACGCCCGCGCCGGTGACGCCTCCCTCGCGCTTGCCGCGATGGTCTTCAGGACGGGGCTGCTGTCCGACCCGGGCGCCGCCGACATCGGCTGGGCCCGCGTCCCGCTGGGCGACCTGCACGACCGGGCGGCCCGCCGGGCCCTCGACGCGGCGGGCGTCCGCACCGTGACCCGCGCCCGTGCCACCGCCGTCCACGCGCGGGGCGACGGCCGCTGGAGCGTCCGGGTCCCCGGCGAACGCGTCGAGGCCGACGCCGTCGTCCTGGCCGTCCCGCAGCGCGAGGCGCACGGCCTGCTGCCCGAGGGCGCGCTCGACGACCCCGGACGCCTGCTGGACCTCGGCACCGCCCCGATCGTCAACCTCCACGTCGTGTACGACCGCACGGTCCTCACCAGCCCGTTCTTCGCGGCGCTCGGCACGCCCGTGCAGTGGGTCTTCGACCGCACCGGGGCCTCGGGGCTGACGCAGGGCCAGTACCTCGCGGTGTCCCAGTCCGCGGCGCGGGACGACATCGACCGGCCCGTGGCGGTGCTGCGCGAGCGCTACCTGCCCGAGCTGGAGCGGCTGCTGCCCCTGGCGCGCGGCGCCCGTGTGCGGGACTTCTTCGTGACCCGGGAGCGCACCGCCACGTTCGCCCCCGCCCCCGGCGCCGGCCGCCTCAGGCCCGGCGCCCGCACCAAGGCCCCCGGCCTGTACCTGGCCGGAGCGTGGACCGCCACCGGGTGGCCCGCGACCATGGAGAGCGCGGTCCGCAGCGGAGTGGGCGCGGCGGACGCCGCGCTGCACACCCTGGGACGGCCCCGCCCCCGTCGCCTCTTCGCGTTCGAGGAGGCCGCGTGATGCCCGGCCGCAACGCGGCGGGCCCTCGCACCCCCGGTATCGCAACAAGAGGAGAGACAGTGCCCACAGCACCCCCGGCCACCATGGCCGCCCCACGGACCACGGTGGACGTGACCGCGCTCCTGGAGCGCGGCCGGATGCTGGCCACGCCGGTGCTGCGGGCCGCAGTCGAGCGGCTGGCACCTCCCATGAACAAGGTCGCGTCCTACCACTTCGGCTGGATCGACGCCCACGGCAGGCCCGCGGACGGCGACGGCGGCAAGGCCGTGCGCCCCGCCCTCGCGGTGCTCTCCGCCGAGGTCACCGGAGCCTCGCCCGAGACGGGTGTGCCCGGAGCCGTCGCCGTGGAACTCATCCACAACTTCTCGCTCCTGCACGACGACCTGATGGACGGCGACGAGCAGCGCCGCCACCGCGACACCGTCTGGAAGGTGCACGGCGCCGCCCAGGCCATCCTGGTCGGCGACGCCCTGTTCGCCCTGGCCAACGAGGTCATCCTGGAGAACGGCACCGCCGAGGCCGCCCGCGCCGCCCGCCGGCTGGCCGCCGCCACCCGCGCCCTGATCGACGGCCAGGCCCAGGACATCTCCTACGAGCAGCGCGACCGGGTCAGCGTCGAGGAATGCCTGGAGATGGAGGGCAACAAGACCGGCGCGCTCATCGCCTGCGCCAGCTCCCTCGGCGCCGTCCTCGGCGGCGCCGACGACCGCACCGCCGACGCCCTGGAGCGGTACGGCTACCACCTGGGCCTCGCCTTCCAGGCCGTCGACGACCTCCTCGGCATCTGGGGCGACCCCGCCTCCACCGGCAAGCTCGCCTGGAGCGACCTGCGCCAGCGCAAGAAGTCCCTGCCGGTGGTCGCCGCGCTCGCCGCGGACGGCCCCGCCTCCGCGCAGCTCGGCGAGATCCTCGCGGCCGACGCCCGCAGCAGCGACTTCGCGAGCTTCTCCGAAGACGAGTTCGCGGCCCGCGCCGCCCTCATCGAGCGGGCCGGCGGCCGTGCCTGGGCGGCCGACGAGGCCCGCCGCCAGCACACCTTCGCCGTCGAGGCGCTGAACGCCGTCGACATGCCCGAGCGGGTCCGGGACCGGTTCACGGCGCTCGCCGACTTCGTCGTCGTACGAAAGAGATGATCACCATCGGCCGAATAGCCCTCGCGTAGTCGCCGGCCGGTGCCACGAGGCACCACGGAGCACCGGCCGACGGCGGACCCGCAGCAGACGCACACCTTGCAGCACTGCACGAAGGGGAAGCCATGACAGCGACGACCGACGGAAGCACCGGGGCCGCCCTGCCGGCCCGCGCTGCCGCGGCCAGCGAACACGACACCGACACCGACGTCCGCACCGGCCACGGCACCGAGGGCCCGGACGCCGCCGCCCGCGCCGTGCGGCGTGCCACGGACTTCCTGCTCTCCCTCCAGGACGACCAGGGCTGGTGGAAGGGCGACCTCGAGACGAACGTCACGATGGACGCCGAGGACCTGCTCCTGCGCCAGTTCCTGGGCATCGGCGACGAGGCCACCACCCGTGCCGCCGCCCTCTTCATCCGCGGTGAACAACGCCCCGACGGCACCTGGGCCACCTTTCATGGCGGGCCCGGCGAACTCTCCGCCACCATCGAGGCCTACGTCGCCCTGCGCCTGGCCGGCGACCCGCCCGACGCCCCGCACATGGCGAGGGCGTCCGCCCGGGTCCGCGAGCGGGGCGGCATCGCGGCCGCCCGCGTCTTCACCCGGATCTGGCTCGCCCTGTTCGGCTGGTGGAAGTGGGAGGACCTGCCCGAA
>DASTDN010000053.1:0-8932 GCA_035710365.1 Streptomyces sp.
GTGGGGGCGGTGGCTTGGGTGGATGCGGTGGCCTCGGCGGCGGGCGCTGTGACGGGGCGGGGCGCCGCGGACGCTTCCGTGGTGCCGGGGTGAGGGCCGGGCCCGGGCTCGCGGTCGGGCTGGGGGGCGGGTTCGGACTGGGGGTCGGGTTCGGGAGTGAAGCCGAGGTCGGCGGCGTTGCGGATCAGGGCGCGGGTACGGGCGTGGGCGTACCGCACCCGGAAGAGCGGATTGCTCTCCCTCTGGGCGAGGTGCTCGTCCCCGAGGCGGGGCCGGTCGTGGCCCGCGGGATGAAGCAGCGCCCACCGGGCGGCGTCCCGGCCGAGGAAGGTGGGATCGGCGGGGGCGGGGACGGGGCGGAGGAAGCGGCTGGACGTCGCGGGAGGGGCGGCGGTGTCGACGCGGGGACCGGGCGGGCGGTGGGCGCCGGGCCCGTCGAGGTAGCCGGGGTCCTCGACGGTGGTGGCGTCGAGACGGTCGTGGTCTTCCAGGCCTTCGAGACGTTGGAGGCGTTGGAGGTCTGGAAGATGTTGAGGGTGTGCGAGGCCTTGGAGGTGTTCGAGGCCGAGGAGGCGGACCCAGTGCGGTTCGGGTGACAGCGCGGCGTCGTCGGCGGTGCCGGTGACGGTCCGTACGTCGGTCCCCTGGGCGCGCAGGAGGCGGGCGGCGACGTCCATGACGACGAGGGCGCGTACTTCCAAGGGCGCGTGCAGGGTGAGGACGCGCTCGCTCGGGCGGCCGGCGTCGCCGGTGGCGTGCCCGTACCGAACACCGCACCGCAGGATCTCGGCGACGAGCGCGGCGGGGGCAGTGTCGCGGAGCCGGATGTTGAGGAACCCGGGAGGAGTGACGACGACGTCCTCGATGGCGTGCTCGGGGCCGAGGTCCAGCAGCCGGGTCCGGAGAATCCCGGCGACGCGGAGGGGCGGCTGCCCGGCGGGCCGTGCGAGCTGGAGGGCGACGCCGGTGGCGTAGTCACCGCATCCCCCCGGCCCGGGACGCCCGACCACGACGCGCTCGGGAACCTTCACGCTCAGCTCTCCCCCGTCGACAGCGCGGCGCACGGCGTGCAACACGGTGCGCGAGAGCTCAACGGGGGTCACGGGACAAGCGTAGGGGAGGAGGGGGGTGGGTATGCGAACCCGTTTCGGGGGGTCCCGGTATGTGGACGAGCCCGACGGCCGACGAATGGGTGAGGACTCGCGGCGGGATGCGTCGAGGCGGTGCCCCGATTGGCGGTGCGCTGTAGGTGGTTGGCGATTGGCAGTGGTGACCGGGGTAGGCCCGACCGGGGTTGGCCGTGCGGACGGCGACCGACGTACGGCCAGGCGGTCGCGGTGCGGGCCGGCGGGCGGCGGTGAGCCGTCGGCGGTTGGTGGCGGGGTCTGCCGGGCGGAGGGTGGTGCGGCCGGGCGGGCGGCGGTGAGCGGTTGAGGAGCGGCCGGACGGGCGGAAGGCGGGCGGCGTCGGGGCGGGCTAGCTGCCGGCCGGCTCGGCTTCGGTTTCGGCTTCGGACCCGTCGGCGTCGAGCACGTCGTCACTGTGCGCGTCATCACCGTGCGAGTCGTCGGCTCCGCCGGAGACACCCCCGGCGTCGCTGCCGCCTCCGTCGCCCCTCTCCCTGCGTCCGCTGAGCGCCACCAGCCGCTGGACGACACGGACCAGCTCGGCGGGCTCGAAGGGCTTGGCGAGGAAAGCGTCGACGCCGACATCGAGACCGGCCTCGACCTCGAACTGCGAGCACGCGCTGACGATGGCGAGGGGAAGATCGCGGGTGAGCGGATCGGCCCGCAGCCGCTCGGCCGTCCGGAGACCGTCGAGCCGGGGCATGACGACATCGAGGGTGACGACGTCAGGTCGCACCTGGTGGACGACTTCAAGACACTCGGCACCATCGGCCGCGGTCACCACCTCAAGACCCTCGAGCTCGAGATTGACCCTGATCAACTGCCGGATGACCTTGTTGTCGTCCACAACGAGGACCCGGCCCGAAGCGCCTGGCACCATTCGAGAGTAGGTCGACACCGGCCGGCGCGTCCGGGTTTTCCCCACTTCCACCCCGTGCGGGGGATGTTGGTGGCGAGGAGGGGCCCGCCGATCACTTTGCCAGGGCCCCGGGGTGGACCCGACGTGCGGGAAACCCGTTCATGACCACCCCGGCCGAGCTGGTAGTGTTCTACCCGTCGCCGCGAGCAAAACCAGCACGCGACACGCCCCCGTAGCTCAGGGGATAGAGCAACGGCCTCCGGAGCCGTGTGCGCAGGTTCGAATCCTGCCGGGGGCACTCGCCGAGGGTCTGCAGGGATCAACTGCCGACCAGGGTGGATGCCGACAGAAGAGGGCGGGAGTCAGTTTCACTGACTCCCGCCCTCTCTCGTTCTCTCTGAGTGTTCGCGACACGCCTCCGGCACACCGGACCACATCGACCGGTGCAGGCCGAAGCGATGTCAGGGCCTCCGAAGCGGAGATCCCCCAGCCGGCCGACCAGGCAACGAACCGCAAGCGGCTGCTCCGCCACAGCGGCCCACCTCCGGCCTTCGACCGGGAGGGTCACAAGCAGTGGAACACCGTCGAACGATGCATCAACATGAAGACGCGGTCTGGCCGCCGGGTACGGCAAGACTGCCTCCGACCACCTCGCCGCCCCCGGGTCGCCGCCGTCTGCATCTGATCAGCGAGGCGTTCCACAGGAAGTGGTCTAGGCCAGAGGCTCGTAGAATGGGTGGGCCGGGGTGGAGGAACCCGCCATGACGTCCTCGCCCTTGAGAAGTGCCAGCAACCAGTCGCTGAACGTCATTTCGTAGAGCACGAATTCTCCACTGTCCATTTCCTGCACGCCTACGACCCAGGGGGCTGAGGGCTCGTGTGGTACTTGCAGGAAGATGGTCTCTGCTGTTGCGCCTGTCGCGATCGGCAACAGCTCTCCGGGGCGAGACCCTGCTCCACCGGGAAGGAACTCCGCAGAATCCTCTTCGAGCCAGAACTCGATCGACTCCTTGATCTCCTCTCCCAGGTTCCTGATCGGATGACCCGGGTGGTCAAGGTACAACTTTCCGTTGATCACAGCGGGGCCGTAGGCGTCGGTTATGTCCCGGAAGTCAGTGGGGAAAGAGACTCCGAGTTCCTGTTCCAGCCGGACCCAGGGAGCGGGATCAGACCAGTTGAAACGAGGTTCTCCCAGCAGCGCCTTGATTTCCTCGAGTGTCGCCATTCTTCTCCCCTTGCGTGCACGTACGAACAGGTCCTGCCGAAGTGGCACGTCGGCAGGAAGTCTCGCGCCGCAACTCTTTATGTTCGTCCGGGACTCTGGGCACGGACTCGCGTGTGATCCGCTCCTTGTGCGTGGCCGGAGTGTACGGCCCGCCGCTGACTCACGAGACCGGCGGCGTCTCATGGACGAGGCAACCGCCGGAAGGCCCTCCCAGCGCCGGAAGGCCCCCCACTACCGAAAAATGCGACGCGGGGACTCACTGCCCCGGGGCCTCGCGAACGACCCATGCTGTGTCCTGTGGCTCAGCGTCGGCGGTTGTGGACGTTGGTGCCGTCGACTGCCCTCGGACGGCCCGCCGGACGGACCCAGCAGCCGAAGGAGACAGCCCCAGGCCGCCCCGGATCGTGCCGCTGACCCAGTCCGGCCACCCCCCAGGTACACGGTGCTGCGGGCGCGATTCCATCGCCGCGTCCCACTCCGTGTTTCCCGGAGCAGTCCATGAACCAGTGCGTGCGGAAGTCCACCGGCATGGGGATCGGGTGCCGCGGGTCGGTGAGGTGACGGAACAGGTACTGCGTGGCCGTGCGGTCGAACCGGTCCCCCGCCTCCGGTTCGGCTCCGATGAGGCAGACGGGCCACCGGTCGGGGTCGGGGCCTTCGGTGATCCAGTGGAACGACTGCTCGTGCTCGTTGGTCATCCAGGGCACCAGCCCGCCCTGGGCCGGAAACGGCGGACGCGGCTCCCGGGGCGCCCGGTCCGGCCTCGCCGCCGACTGGGCGCTCTCGATCAGGCCGTCCGGCATGAACACGCAGTGGAAGCCGTCGGCTTTCAGCGAGAGCCGGCGGGCCGAAGGGGCCTCCCGCCCGGGTCGCCGCTCAAGAGGACGGGTGTCCCGGCGGTCGGTTTTCGTCATCTCGCGCTCTCTCCGTGGCCGCAATCCACCGGTTTGGTGGCGTAGGGGTGCGGTGGGGCGGCCATTACTTGGCCAGTCCTCGTCGCGGGGTCTTGCGCAGACGCGGCGCCCTGTCCAGCATTAGGCAGCGCTTGTCAGGGGCACGCCAGTGATGGTGTGTTGCTGATGGTGTGTCATGGGGGCGCCCCCAACGCCCCCTCCCCGGTTCCCCACAACCTGGAGGACGACAGTGCGGTTCTCATTCCCCCACAACGTTTCGAGACGCGCACGGATGATCGCCGTGGCGACCGGCCTCGCGGCCACCGCGGCGATGGCGGTCCCCGCCGCCACCGCGTCGGCCCAGCCGGCGTTCAGCGCCGCCGAGCTCCACCAGACGAACGACTCCGTGCGCAACGCCGACATCGGCGGCACCGCGTGGTACACCGACACCAAGTCGGGCAAGGTCGTCGTCACGGTCGACAGCACGGTCAGCAAGGCCGAGATCGCCAAGATCAAGAACGAGGCCGGCGCGAACGCCGACGCTCTCGTGATCAAGCACACCCCCGGCAAGTTCACCAAGCTCATCGCCGGTGGCGAGGCCATCACCACGGGCGGGGCCCGGTGCTCCCTCGGCTTCAACGTGCAGAACAGCGCGGGCACCAAGTACGCGCTGACCGCCGGTCACTGCACCAACATCGGCAGCTCGTGGTCCATCGGCACCACCGCCGGGTCCAGCTTCCCCGGCAACGACTACGGCATCATCCGGCACTCCAACAGTGCCGCCGCCGACGGTCGTGTCTACCTGTACAACGGCACGTACCAGGAGATCACCGGCGCCGGCAACGCCTCGGTCGGCCAGTCCGTCCGGCGCAGCGGCAGCACCACCGGCGTGCACAGCGGCACCGTCACCGGCCTCAACGCCACCGTCAACTACGGTTCCGACGGCATCGTCTACGGCATGATCCAGACCAACGTCTGCGCCGAGCCCGGCGACAGCGGTGGCTCGCTGTTCGCCGGCACCACCGCGCTGGGCCTGACGTCCGGCGGCAGCGGCAACTGCTCCTCCGGCGGCACCACGTTCTTCCAGCCCGTCACCGAGGCGCTCAGCGCCTACGGCGTGAGCATCATCTGAGTCCTTCTCCGACACGGGTGGGTTCCGCACCAGCCCTGAGTACTGTCCCCGTCCGGTTCGTCGGGCGGGGACAGTGCGCGTTCCGGGACGTCCGGCCCGGGTCCCGTCCGCCAGCGACGTGACGTTCGTGGCGGCCGACGGCACGGCCGGCTCCCCCGTCACGAGGGCGACGAGCAGATCGCCTGCTGCCGCTGCCGACGACAACCGGGCAGCTCAGACCCGCGGACGGGCGGGCGGGGTTTGCTGAGCCCGCCCGGCCGTGGGCCGTCCGTCACGTGTGGTGGGGGCCCGGTGGCGGGTTCGGGTGCGGGGCGTGCCGGGGTGCGAGGAGCTGGGCCGCCTTGTGCTGGGTGTGGGCCGCCGCCCTGCGGGCTTCGGCCACCACGTCGCCCAGTTCCCGGACGAGGTGTTCGTAGATCGGCGGATGGGTGCTGTCCGCGGGGGTGCTTGTCACGGTGCTGGTACTTCCTTTCGCAGGCGTACGGCTCCGGGCCGTCAGGCGCGATTGAGGCGGGTCGCCAGTCCGTGGCCGAGGGCGAGATAGACGAGGGCCGGGAGACCGTAATTGAGGGCCACTCGCAGGCCTTCCGTGTCCATCGTGAAAATGTCCTGTGCCCATCCGGACAGCCAGTCGGCCGCACCGTGCACGAAATCGACGAAGCCGTTCGCCTCATTCGCGTCGAGCAGGTACAGGACGATCCACAGGCCGAGAACGCCGGCCGCCGTGTCCGCGAGCGTGCAGATCGTCAGGGCCGTCCGGCGGGCCGTGGCCCCGCTGTCGCGCGGGGCGCGTTCGCGGCGCGGGAGCGGCTGGTCATAGGGCTGGGCGTACGGCTGGTCGTACGCCTGGGCGTAGGGCCGCTGGTCGTGGGGGTGGTGGCCGGGGGCCGGGTCGTTGGCGCTCACAGGGAATCCGATCTGGCATGTGGGGGGACTGGGGCGGATGGTTTTCTCTCCCCTTCTTCTGCGTCCCGCGGGTGTTTTTGCGTTACACCCACCGCACCGGCTTCCCTGGTATTCGCCGTCTCACGCCGAGCGTTTGCGCGGTGTTGTCTTCTTCGCCGTGGTCTTCTTCGCCGTGGTCTTCTTTGCCGTGGTCTTCTTCGTCTGCGTCTTCTCCGACGCCGTCTTCTTCGCCGTCGAGGTCGACTTCTTCGCACCCGACGCCGTCTTCTTCGCGGCGGTCTTCTTCGCCGTCGACGTCGACTTCTTCGTTCCCGTCTCCTTCGGGGCCGGCCGGGACGCCGTGCGCCTGCCGGGCGGGAGGTCGTGGACCTCGGCCTCCTCGCCGCGTGACTCCTTCGCCGCGCGGACGCTGCTCTCCAGGGCCGCCATGAGGTCCAGCACCTTGCCGCCCCCCGCCGGGGCCGGGGACTCGGGGGGACTCTCGCCCGCCGCCTTCGCGGCCACGACCTCCTCGACGGCCTCGCGGTACTCGTCGTGCAGCTCCTCCAGGTCGACCTCGCCGAGGGTGTCCATGAGGGCGTCCGCCAGGTCGAGTTCCTTGTCGCGGACCGTGACGTCCGTGTCGGGGGCCACGCCCTGGGGCGCGCGGACCTCGTCCGGCCAGAGCAGGCCGTGCATCGCGATGGCCTCGCCGACCACGCGCAGCATGCCGAGGCGTTCCCTGCCGCGCAGGGCGAACTTGGTGATCGCCACCTTGTTGCTGCGCTTGAGCGCCTCGCGCAGCAGCGTGTACGGCTTCGCCGCCGGGGCCCCTCCGGCCGCCAGGTAGTACGCCGCGTCCATCTGGAGCGGGTCGATGCGGTCCGCCGGGACGAACGCCACGATCTCGATCGTCTTCGCGGTCGGCAGCGGGAGGCGGGACAGGTCCTCCTCCGTGACCGGGATGATCGTGCCGTCCGCGTCCTCGTAGCCCTTGCCGATCTCGGAGCCGGTGACCTCGCGGTCCTCCAGCTCGCAGAACTTGCGGTAGCGGATGCGTCCGCCGTCCTCGGTGTGGATCTGGCGGAACGAGATGGAGTGGCTCTGGGTGGCGTTGACCAGCTTGACGGGGATGCTGACCAGGCCGAAGGAGACGGCTCCGTTCCATATGGATCTCACGTCAGCACCCTTTCGACGGGACCGGCGACGGCTTCGTACCGTTTTCGTGGGATTCTCATCGTATGACGCCGATCACGGAGGTGGAGGGGCGGCGGGTCGCGCTCAGCAATCTGGACAAGGTGCTGTATCCCGCGTCCGGCTTCACCAAGGGCGAGGTGCTGCACTACTACGCGACCGTCGCCGACGCCCTGCTGCCCCACCTGAGGGACCGGCCGGTGTCCTTCCTGCGGTATCCGGACGGGCCCGACGGGCAGGTGTTCTTCACCAAGAACGTGCCGCCCGGTACGCCCGACTGGGTCACCACCGCCGAGGTCCCGCGTTCCGAGGGGCCCGCCCGGACGGTGCTGGTGCAGGACCTGCCGAGCCTGATGTGGGCGGCCAATCTCGTCACCGAGTTCCACACCCACCAGTGGGTGGCGCGGGAGCCCGCCGTCGCCGACCGGATCGTCTTCGATCTCGATCCCGGGCCGCCCGCCACCGTCGTGCACTGCTGCGAGGTCGCCCTGTGGCTGCGCGAGCGGCTGGCGGGCGACGGGTTCGAGGCCCATGTGAAGACGTCCGGGTCCAAGGGCCTGCACCTGCTCGCCGGCGTGCGCGGGGCCTCCTCCGAGCGGGTGTCCGAGTACGCCAAGGCGCTCGCCGTGGAGGCCGAGAAGGCCATGCCGCGACTCGTCCTGCACCGCATGACGCGCAGCCTGCGGCCGGGCAAGGTGTTCGTCGACTGGAGTCAGAACGCCGGCCGGAAGACCACCGCGGCGCCCTACACGCTGCGCGCCCGCGCCGAGCCACTCGTCTCCGCGCCCGTGACCTGGGAGGAGGTCGCCGGGTGCGGGGATCCCGCGCGGCTCGCCCTGCTCGCCCGCGACGTCCCGCCCCGGCTGCAGGACTACGGGGATCTCATGGCACCGCTGTTCGACGAGGAGCGGGCCGGGGTCGTGCCCCGCTGAGCGGCTCTCGGCCACGGCCGCAGGCGGGATACTCCGCGGGCGGGAACCCGGCTACATTTGAGAGGAGTTGACCTGATCCGCCGGGCAGGCCCCGGGAGGGGTGGGGAGGCGTTGTTGCGTACACGCAGGGCAGAACCCGTACCGGCACCGGACCATCCCTGGGACGAGATCGTGCCGGGGCTGTGGATGGGCGGACACGAGTTCACGGGGGACGCCGGGCAACTGGAGTTCGCCGTGGTGCGAGGGCAGTTCAATCTGGTGCAGTCCCTGGTGAGGCTGCCGGGGCACGGGCCGGACCCCGGTGTCGAACACCAGGTGTGGCCGATCCCGGACGGGCCGCTCGACGGGACGCAGCTCGCGGGGGCCATACGGCTCGCGGAGGCCGCGTGCGCGGCGCTCGAAGGGGGGCGTACGGTCCTGGTCCGCTGCTGCCGGGGGTACAACCGGTCCGGGATCGTCGTCGCGCACGCCCTGATGCGCAAGGGAATGTCCGCCGACGCCGCGATCCGGCTGATCCGGGCCCGCCGCTCGTCGTGGGCGCTGCACAACGAACTGTTCGTCGAGTACCTGCGGGCCGGGCTGGCCACGGCCCGGCTGCTGGAGGAGCTCACCGAGTAGCCCGGCAGCTCACCGAGCAGCCCGGCAACTCATCGGGCAGCCCGGCACCCGTACGGCTTCCCGGCCG
>DASTDN010000054.1:0-4902 GCA_035710365.1 Streptomyces sp.
GACGGCACCAGGGTCATGCGCCCGCTGGTGGTCTCCGTCGACCGCCCCGACGACCCGCTGGCGGGCACCGAACTCGGCTTCCCCTTCGTCGTGGTCGCGCCGTGGCAGCCCTCCGACGGCGTCCGCCCGCTGCGCGAGTCCCTCGTGGTGAGCCTGCTCGGCGAACACGCCTCGCTCGCCGAGGCCGTCCTGCGCGAACCCTCGGTCCGCAAGGTCGTCACCGGGCGGGTCAGGCCCTGGTCCGGGGTCCCCGAGACCCCGCACGACGGCAGCCTCGCTCAATTCCTGCTCGAGCCCAAGGGCCTGGTCACGGCGGAAGCCGAGAGCTGACCGGACACCCCTCGTCACCCATTGCCCGCACCCGCCCCCTTACGGACGGAAGGGATGAGCCGTGTCCTCGTTCACCGATCACCTGCCGGCTGCCCCGGTACCCGCAACGCCGCAGCTCCCCGCCACCGAGTGGCGCAATCTGCCGGCCGACCAGCAGCCCGAGTGGCCCGACGCCTCCCTGGCCGCCCAGGTCCAGGACCAACTGGCCCTCGCACCCCCTCTCACCGCCCCCGGTGACGTGCGCCGCCTGGGCTCCGCCCTGGCGCACGCCGGGGCGGGCCGCGCCTTCCTGCTCCAGGCGGGCGACTGCGCCGAACCCGTCGGCCCCGAGGGCGTGGCCGCCGTACGCGGCAAGCACCGCATCATCGGCGAGATGGCCGAGATCATCAGCGGCGGCTCCGGACTGCCGACCGTCACCGTCGGCCGCATCGCCGGCCAGTACGCCAAACCGCGCTCCCGGCCCGAGGAGACCGTGGGCGGCCGGGTCCTGCCCGTCTACCGCGGCGACATGGTCAACTCCCCGGAGGCCGACGAGGCCGCCCGGGTCGCCGACCCGCACCGCATGCTGCTCGGGTACACCACGGCCCGAGCCGTGCTCAACGAACTCCACCTGATCGCCCACGAGACCGCCGCGGTGTTCCGCTCCTGGGACACGCCGTACACCACGGGCGGCCGGGGCCTGTCCACGCGCGCCTGGGACGGCAGCCTGCGCTCGGTCCTCAAGGACTACGGCCAGACCGTCGAACTCGACGGCCGCTGGCAGCGCACCGGGCTGTGGACCAGCCACGAGGCGCTCGTCCTCGACTACGAGCAGGCACTGGTGCACCGCGACGCCCACACCGGCGAGGAGTACCTGCTCTCCACCCACATGCCGTGGGTCGGCGAACGGACCCGCCGGACCGACGGCGCCCACCTCGCCTTCCTCGCCCAGATCGCCAACCCCGTCGCGTGCAAGGTCGGGCCGGCCACCAGCCCCGAGACGCTCCAGGAGATCTGCGCCCGGCTCGACCCGCACCGCAGGCCCGGCCGGCTCACCCTCATCGGCCGCTTCGGCGCCGGCCAGGTCCGGCAGGTGCTGCCCGCCCTGGTCGAGGCGGCCCGCTCGGCGGGCCACGACGTGGTCTGGGCCTGCGACCCGATGCACGGCAACACCGTCAGCACGGCCCGCGGAGTCAAGACGCGGCACCTGAGCGACGTCCTCGACGAGATCACCGGCTTCTTCGAGGTGATGCGCGGCGCGGACCAGTGGCCGGGCGGCCTCCACCTGGAGATCGCCGGGGACGACGTGACCGAGTGCCTCGACACCGGCGGACACGAGAGCGAGGAAGGCCTCGACCGGGCCTACCGCACCCTGTGCGACCCCCGCCTCAACGACACCCAGGCGCTCCTGGTCGCCCGGACCGTCTCCGAGCTGATCGCCAAGGGCTAGGCACGACCGCCCACCGCACCGCCCGAAACCCGAGTACGCCCGTACGAGGGCTTCGGGCGGTGTGCCGAGAGCACGCACCGAACGCCGCGCGGCCGCCCCACAAGGGCGACGCCGCCGCCCTGCGGACACGACCCAGCCGGACGCGCATCCCCGCCGCACTCCCGCGCCCGCACAGAAAGCCGCGTGATGAAAACCCTGCTGATCGACAACTACGACTCATACACCTACAACCTCTTCCAGCTCATAGCGGAGGTCAACGGAGTCGAGCCGGTCGTCATCACCAACGACGCCCAGGACGCCGCCGACATCGACCTGACCGCCTTCGACAACCTCGTCATCTCGCCCGGCCCCGGGCGCCCCGGCCGCTCCCGCGACTTCGGCGTCTCCGCCCGCCTGCTGCAGACCTCGCCCGTCCCGGTGCTGGGCGTCTGCCTGGGACACCAGGGCATCGGCCACGCCGAAGGCGCGCAGATCGTGCCCGCCCCCGAGCCGAGGCACGGCTTCCTCAGCCAGATCAGCCACGACGAGCGGGACATCTTCGCCGGCCTGCCGCAGGGCTTCACCGCCGTGCGCTACCACTCGCTGTGCGTCGCCGAACCCCTCCCGGACACCCTGGAGGCGACCGCCTGGTCCGAGGACGGCGTCATCATGGGCCTGCGCCACCGCACCCGCCCGGTCTGGGGCGTCCAGTTCCACCCCGAGTCCGTCTCCACCGAGCACGGCCGCCGCATGATGGCGAACTTCCGCGACCTCACCCTCGCCCGGGAGAGGACCGCCCCGCGCCCCGCGGCCGCCCCCGCCACCGCGCCGAAACCGGCGGCGGCCGCAGCGGCCGCCCCGGCTGCCTCCGGCGAGCCGGCCACCGGCCACCGCGTGCACGTGCGCACCATCGAGACGGCCATCGACACCGAGTCCGCCTTCACCCGCCTGTACGCCGGCTCCGCCGCGCCCTCGTTCTGGCTGGACAGCGCCCACGTGGAGCCGGGCCGCTCCCGCTTCTCCTACCTCGGCGACGCCTCCGGCCCGCTCGCCGAGACCGTCCGGTACCGGCTCGCGGAGGGCGAGGTCGAGGTCGTCCGCGCCGACGGCCGGCCGCAGCGCCTGCCCGGCACCGTCTTCGACTACCTGCAGGAGCAGTTGCGCAGGCGCCGACTGGACGTGCCCGACCTGCCGTTCGGCTTCACGGGCGGCTACGTCGGCTACTTCGGCTACGAGCTGAAGGGCGACCTCGGCTCGGTCAACAAGTACGTCTCGCCGACCCCGGACGCCGTCTGGATCTTCGCCGACCGGGTCGTGGTGGTCGACCACCAGGAGGACGCCACCTACCTCCTCGCCCTCAGCGACACGGACCCCGCGACCGAGTCGGCCGCCCTGCGCTGGCTCGACACGACCGCCGCGGCACTGCTGTCCCTGCCCCCGGCCGAGCCCGTCGGCACCGGCGACGGCGGCACCGGCGCCGAGCCCTGGCTCACCCACGACCGCGAGGCGTACCGGGCCCGCATCGACGAGATCCAGCAGAACCTGAGGGCCGGCGAGAGCTACGAGGTCTGCCTCACCACCTCGGCCTGGCTCCCCGCCCACGGCGACGGCTACCAGTACTACCGCGCGCTGCGCCGGGCCAACCCCGCGCCGTACGCCGCCTACCTGCGACTCGGTGACGTCGAGATCGCCAGCTCCTCACCGGAACGATTCCTCACCATCGACCGGTCCGGCGTCGTGGAGACCAAGCCCATCAAGGGAACCGTCCCGCGCAGCGCGGACCCCGACGAGGACGAGGCCCTGCGCGCCTCCCTGAACGCCAGCGCCAAGACCCGCGCCGAGAACCTGATGATCGTCGACCTGCTCCGCAACGACCTCGGACGGGTCTGCGAGGTGGGCAGCGTGCACGTGCCCCGGCTGATGGCCACCGAGAGCTACACCACCGTCCACCAGCTCGTGTCCACCATCCGCGGCCGCATGCGCGGCGGACTCGACGCCATCGACGTGGTGCGCGCCTGTTTCCCGGGCGGGTCCATGACCGGAGCGCCCAAGCTCCGCACCATGGAGATCATCGAGGAGCTGGAGACCGAGGCCCGCGGCGTGTACTCCGGCTCCATCGGCCTGCTGTCCACCAACGGCACCGCGGACCTGAACATCGTCATCCGCACCGCCGTCAAGGTCGGCGACCGCTGGCGGGTCGGAGCGGGCGGCGCGATCGTCCTGGACTCCGACGCCGACGAGGAGTTCGACGAGATGGTGCTCAAGGCGTCCGCACCGCTGCGCGCCTACCACGCCACCGAGTAGCACCGCCCCAGGCCCCGTTGCCCGGCCGGCACCCCCCCGCCCGCCGGGCAACGGTCACCGCACCGCCCTTGTCCGCGCACGAGTCCCCCGACAGGAGCCGTACATCATGAACGCCGCCGCAGCGCTCGCAGACGCAGCCGCGGAGCGGGGCTGGTCGGACCGGGTCGCCTTCCACGAGGGAGACCGGACCGTCACGCACCAGGAGACGCACCGTCTCGCCGCGCGCGCCGCAGCGGTGCTCGCCCGGCACGGCGCCGCGTCCGGCCGCAGCGTCCTCATCGCCCTGCCCGACTCCATCGCCTGGGTCGTCGCCTTCCTCGCCGCGGCCCGGCTCGGCGCGGTGGCGGTGCTCACCAACCCGGGACTGACCGAGGAGCGCCACGCCTACATCGCCAAGGACTGCGACGCGGTCCTCGTCCTCGCCGACCGGGCGCTCGCCGACCGCTTCCCCGGCGCCGCCCACCTGACGGGCGAGGAACTGCTGGAGGAGGCCGCGTCCGAGGACCCGGCCCCGGCCGCACCGGCCGACGACGACCACCCGCTGTACATCCAGTACACGTCCGGGACCACCGGGCTGCCCAAGGGCGTCGTCCACCGGCACGCGGACCTGGAGATCTACCAGACCGGTGCCGGGGAGCAGGTGCTCCGCTTCGGCGCCGACGACGTCGCCCTGTCGGTGTCGAAGCTGTTCTTCGCGTACGGACTGGGCAACTCGCTGGCCTTCCCGTTGTGGTCGGGCGGCTCCGCGGTCCTGGAGCCGGGCCCGCCCCGCCCCGCCCGCATCGCGGAACTCGTCGCCCGGCACCGGGTCACCCACCTGTTCGCCGTGCCGTCCGCGTACGCCAACATCCTCGCCGAGA
>DASTDN010000055.1:0-21276 GCA_035710365.1 Streptomyces sp.
GTGGTCGCCGGTCGCGTGGGCGGAACCCGCGCCGGCCAGTGCGGCCGGTCCTGCGGCCAGGGCCGTGGCCGTCGCGATGGTGGCGAGGCGACGTGCGGGCATGCGGAACTTGTTGCCGTTCAAGGTGGTGGGACCCCTCAGGTGAGAGTCATGCTCAGGACCCCGTAAGAATGATCGCACCGGGCGTGATCACATAGTCATCCTGCGTTACTTCACTCCTTCGGGGGGTTTCAAAGAACCTTTTCCTGTCTTCGCCTATTGATGTTCGCCGACATGTGATTACGGCACCCCGTTCGGGTGAGTGCGGGAGGCGGGCGGGGCACCCCGGGGGCCGGGGGTGCGGGCACGCCGCGTACGCACCCCCGGCCGGCCCTCCCCGGACAGAACGGCTAGCCGACGACGCGGCCGTTCAGCACGACCCGGCGCGGCGCCGCCAGGACCCGTACGTCGGCCCGCGGGTCGCTCTCGTAGACGACGAGGTCGGCCGGAGCGCCCTCGTCGAGCCCGGGGCGGCCGAGCCAGCTCCGGGCGGCCCAGGTGCCCGCGGCGAGGGCGTCGACGGGCGGCAGGCCCGCGGTGACGAGTTCGGCGACCTCGGCGGCAGCCAGGCCGTGGGGCAGGGCGCCTCCGGCGTCGGTGCCGACGAAGACGGGGATGCCCGCGTCGTGGGCGTTGCGGACGGTGTCGTAGCGGCGTTCGTGGAGCCGGCGCATGTGGGCCGACCAGCGCGGGAACTTGTCCTCGCCGCCCGCGGCGAGATGCGGGAAGGTCGCGATGTTGACCAGGGTGGGGACGATGGCGACGCCCCGCTCGGCGAACAGCGGGACCAGGTCGTCGGTGAGGCCCGTGGCGTGCTCGATGCAGTCGATGCCGGCCTCCACGAGGTCGCGCAGGGAGTCCTCGGCGAAGCAGTGCGCGGTGACGCGGGCGCCCAGCCGGTGGGCCTCGGCGATGGCCGCCTCGACCGCGCCGCGCGGCCAGCACGCCGTGAGGTCGCCGAGGTCGCGGTCGATCCAGTCGCCGACGAGTTTCACCCAGCCGTCGCCGCGCCGGGCCTCCTGGGCGACGTACGCGACGAGGTCGCCGGGCTCGATCTCCCAGGCGTAGTTGCGGATGTAGCGGCGGGTGCGGGCGATGTGCCGGCCGGCCCGGATGATCTTCGGCAGGTCGTCGCGGGCGTCGGTCCAGCGGGTGTCGGACGGGGAGCCCGCGTCGCGGATCAGCAGGGTGCCGGCGTCCCGGTCGGTGAGGGCCTGTTTCTCGGCGGTCTCCCGGGGGACGGCGCCGTGCTGGTCGAGTCCGACGTGGCAGTGCGCGTCGACCAGGCCGGGCAGGGCCCAGCCCCGCACGGTCGTGACGTCCCGGGCCCCGGCGGGGCGGTCGTGGGTGATCCGCCCGTCGATCACCCACAGCTCGTCGCGGACGTCCTCCGGGCCGACGAGCACCCGCCCCTTCACGTGCAGCACATCGCTCATGCCCGCACCCTAGTCAGCGCCTACTTCTCCTTGCCCACCCGGTCCGGGGTCCCCTCCTCGACCTCGGCCATCGCCGGGTCGAGGAGGCGGGAGAGGAAGTGACGGGTGCGTTCGTGGGCCGGGGAGCCGATCACCCGCTCCGGGCTGCCGTCCTCGACGACCACACCGTCGTCCATGAAGACGACCCGGTCGGCGACCTCGCCGGCGAAGGTCATCTCGTGGGTGACGACCATCATCGTCATGCCGTCGTCGGCGAGCATGCGCATCACCGCGAGGACGTCCCCGACCAGTTCCGGATCGAGGGCCGAGGTCGGCTCGTCGAACAGCATCACCTCGGGGCCCATGGCGAGCGCGCGGGCGATGGCGACGCGCTGCTGCTGGCCGCCCGACAGCGACGACGGGTACGCGTCGGCCTTCTCGGACAGCCCCACGCGCCGCAGGTTCTCGGCCGCCACCCGCGCCGCGTGCGCCTTGCCGCGCTTGAGGACGCGGCGCTGGGGCAGCGTCAGGTTCTCGGTGACGGTGAGGTGCGGGAAGAGGTTGAACTGCTGGAAGACCATGCCGATGCGGCGGCGTACGGCGTCGATGTCGACGTCCGGGTCGGTGAGTTCCGTGCCGCCGACGAAGACCTGGCCCCGGGAGGGTTCCTCCAGGAGGTTCACGCAGCGCAGCAGGGTCGACTTCCCGGATCCGGAGGGGCCGATGACGCAGACCACCTCGCCCCGGCCGATCTCCAGGTCGATGCCCCGCAGGACGTGGTTGTCGCCGAAGGACTTGTGCAGATCCCGTACGGCGATCTCCGGACGGCTCATTTCACGGCCTCCTGGGCCTTCGCCTCCATGCGGCGCACGACGAAGCCGAGCGGGACGGTGACCAGCAGGTAGCACAGGCCGGCGACCAGGATCGGCGTGGAGTTGGCGGTGGTGGAGGCGAGGTCGCGGCCGAACTTGGACAGCTCGCGCTCCTCCAGTGTGACGCCGAGGAACAGCACCAGCGAGGAGTCCTTGAAGAGGATCACGAACTCGTTGGTGAGGGGCGGGAGGATGATCCGGAACGCCTGCGGGATGATGACGGAGACCATCGCGCGGGCCGGTGAGAAGCCCAGCGAGCGGGCCGCCTCCATCTGCCCCCTGGGCACGGCCTGGATGCCGGCGCGCACCGTCTCCGCGATGTACGCGGCCGCCACCAGGCCGAGGGCGAGACCGCCCTTGCCGTACGTGCCGCCGACGATCTCCGTGCCGGGGAAGGCGAGGGGGACGGCCACGCCGATGAAGATGAAGATCAGCAGGGCGGGCAGGCCGCGGAAGATCTCGATGTAGATCCCGGCGAGCCAGCGGTAGGGCCCGACCGACGACAGCCGCATCAGGGCGATCACCATGCCGAGCGCGATGCCGATGGCGAAGCCGGTCACCGTGTAGAGCACGGTGTTCTTCAGCGCCAGCGTGATGACGTCGGGGAACATCTGCCGGGCGATGTCGGCCTGCGCGAACTGGTTCTTCAGCCGTGCCCAGTCGGCCGCGACCGCGAAGGCGATCACGGCCGCGGCGAAGACGGCGTACTGCAGGCCCCGCGACAGGCCGCGTTTCTGGCGGCGGGTCAGGCCCTTCCTCTTCGGCTGGAGCGCGGTGTCCGTCCCGGTCATGAGGCGGCGGGCGACGCGGCCGCCTCGTCGTACGGGCCGATCCACTTCTCGTACAGCTTCTTGTAGGTGCCGTCCGCCTTGGCCCGCGCGAGGGCCTTGTCGACGGCCTCGCGGAGCTTGGTGTTGCCCTTCTTGACCGTGAAGCCGTACTGCTCGCCGGTGTTGATGTTGTCGGCGACCTCGAAGGCGGCGGCGTTGGCCTTGTCCTTCAGCCAGCCCTGGACGACGGGGAAGTCGATGACGACGGCCTGGACCTGGCCGGTGCGCAGGCCGTTGAGGACGGCGTCGGAGGACTCGAAGGAGACCGGGTCGAAGCCCTGCTTCCTGGCGTAGTCCTCGCCGGTGGTCTGCGCCTGGGCACCCAGCTTGACCTTCTTGGCCTTCACGTCGGCGAGCGAGGTGATGCCGCTCTTCTTGTCGGCGAGGACGGCCTGGGTGGCGTTGAAGTACGGGTCGGAGAAGTCGACGTTCTTCTTGCGCTCCTCGGTGATGGTCATACCGGCGGCGGCGAGGTCGCACTCGCCGGAGTTGAGGAAGGCGCCCGTCTTGAAGTTCTCGAACGGCGTGTCGAGGATGTCCTGCCGCACGCCCAGGTCCTTGGCGACGAGGTCGATCAGGGAGACGTCGAAGCCCTGCACCCTGCCGTCGATCTCCGACTGGAAGGGCGGGTAGGGCAGGTGGGTGCAGGTGGTGAGCTGCCCGGCCTTGACGAGTTCGACGCCACCGGCGGTGGTCTTCGAGGCGCTGCCGCCGTCGTCGGTGGAGGTGCACGCCGCCACGAGCAGCAGCCCGGCCGTCGCGGTGGTGGCGGCCAGGATGCGGGTCCGGCGCCCGTGGAGCGTTGTCACTGGGGTGTCCTCCTGTTGCAGAACGGGGTTGCGATTATAAGGAGACCTTTGGCTGCCTCAAATCGAACCCATGGCAAATGGGTGGTACGACCTAAGAAGTCGGCAGTCAGGCGGGCGTGCGCGGTGTGCCGGTTACGCTCGTCCCCGTCCGCCTCCCGCGCCCGGCGCACCCGCGTCCGCGACCGGTGCGCCCCCGGACATGACCGATGTGTCCATGACCGACGTGTCCGCCTTCCCGACCGGAGAGAGCCTCGCCGTGACGACCCATCCCTTCCTCGACCTGCCCCCGCTGAGCGCCGCGCACTTCGCCTCCGTCGAGGACCGCGTGGCCCGGCTGCTCCATACCCGCCAGGACGTCGTGATCATGCAGGGCGAGGCGCTGCTGCCGCTGGAGGGCGCGATCCGGGGCGCCGCCGGCCCGGGCACCACGGCGCTGAACGTGATCACCGGACCGTACGGGCAGACGTTCGGGAACTGGCTGCGGGACTGCGGTGCGACGGTGGTCGACCTGTCCGTGCCGTTCCACTCGGCGGTCACGGCCGAGCAGGTGAGGGCCGCGTTCGCCGAGCACCCCGGGATCGACTTCGTGTCCCTGGTGCACGCCGAGGCGGCGACCGGCAACACGAACCCGGTCGGGGAGATCGGCGAGGTGGTGCGGGAGCACGGCGCGCTGTTCTACCTGGACGCCGTGGCCTCGGTGGGCGCGGAGCCGGTGCTGCCGGACGCGTGGGGCGTGGACCTGTGCGTGATCGGGGCCCAGAAGGCGATGGGCGGGCCGGCCGGGGTGTCGGCGGTCTCGGTGAGCGGGCGGGCCTGGGCGCGGATGGCGGCGAACCCGCGCGCGCCGCGCCGCTCCTACCTGTCCCTGCTCGACTGGAAGGAGCGCTGGCTGGACGCCGGCCGCGGGACGCTGCCGCACGCTCCGGCGCAGTTGGAGATGCTGGCGCTGGAGGCGTGTCTGGAGCGGATCGAGGCGGCCGGCCCGGACGCGGTGATGGCCCGGCACCGGTCGGCCGCGGCGGCGACCCGGGCGGGCGCGCTCGCGCTGGGCGGCGGCCTGGAGCCATACGCGCCCGAGGTGCGGGACGCGGCGCCGGTGGCGACGACACTGCGGACGCCGCCCGGCGTGGTGGCCGCCGAGCTGGTGGCGCGGGCCCTGGAGTCCGACCCGGCGCTGCCGCTGGCCGCGGGCGGGGGCGCGCTGGCGAAGGAGATGATCCGGGTCAACCACTACGGGCCGGACGCCACGCGGGGGGCGGTGCAGGGCAGTCTCGCGGCGCTGGGCACGGCACTCGCCGAGCGGGGCGCGGAGGTGGACCCGGACGCGGCCCGCCGCGCCGCCGAGGCCGCCTGGCGGTGACCGGCGGCGAGCGGAAGACGGCGGAGAGTCGCCGGTCCGTGGCCGGCGACGAAATTCCATCTTAATACCGGGACACTCCGAGCGCATTTCTTGAATTCTCCGCCGTATAGTTTTCAGTGTGCTTGTGCCCGCTTTCCCGGACCGTAAACGCGGAGATGTCGATAACATCGGCCACGGCGGTCCGGGCAGGTCGCACCGTGGTCACACCGCTGTGATGCGTTCCACACAGGCACTTTTTTGCCCGGTATTTTCCGGACAAACCAGGGGTTACCCCCGGTCTCTCACGCGATCGCACACGCACGCGTGATAACACACGACACGTGTATGCGTAAGCCCGGCCGGACATGCGATCAGGGAATTCGCTCGGTAAATTCAATTGCCATGACTGCCGCACAAGCAGACCAGAACACTTCCCGTCCGGAAATCCCGGACGGGCTGCGAATCGACCGTCCGGTGGTCACGGACGGCACGGAGCTGTGGCGCATCGCCAGGGACTCCGGGAAGCTCGACCTGAACTCCTCGTACAGCTACCTGCTGTGGTGCCGTGACTTCGCCGGGACCTCGGTGGTGGCGCGTGACGCCGACGGGCGGCCCGTCGGCTTCGTGACCGGGTACCTGCGGCCGGACAGTCCCCGGACCCTGCTCGTGTGGCAGGTGGCCGTCGACTCCGCACACCGCGGTCGGGGGCTCGCCGCGCGGCTGCTCGACGCCCTGACCGCACGCGTCGCCGCGGAACGTCCGCTGAGCGCCGTCGAGACCACGATCACCCCGGGCAACACCGCCTCCGAGCGGCTCTTCGAGTCGTTCGCCGAACGCCACGGCGCACGCGTCGAGCGCGAGGTGCTCTTCGCGGCGGACCACTTCCCCGACGGTCCGCACGACCCCGAGGTCCTGTACCGCATCGGCCCCCTCTCCCCGGTCCACTCCGCCTGACCCCCCACGCATTCCCTGCAGAGGAGCGAATCGTCGTGACCATCACCCAGCCCGACCTCAGTGTCTTCGAGACCCTCGAGTCCGAGGTGCGCAGCTACTGCCGCGGCTGGCCCACCGTCTTCGACCGGGCGCTCGGCAGCCGCATGTACGACGAGGACGGCCACGAGTACCTGGACTTCTTCGCGGGAGCCGGCTCGCTCAACTACGGCCACAACAACCCCGTGCTGAAACGCGCTCTGATCGACTACCTGGAGCGCGACGGGGTCACGCACGGCCTCGACATGTCGACCACCGCCAAGCGCCGCTTCCTGGAGACCTTCCAGAACCTGGTGCTCCGGCCGCGCGACCTGCCGTACAAGGTCATGTTCCCGGGCCCGACGGGCACCAACGCCGTGGAGTCCGCGCTGAAGCTGGCCCGGAAGGTGAAGGGCCGGGAGGCGATCGTGTCGTTCACCAACGCCTTCCACGGCATGTCGCTGGGCTCGCTCGCCGTGACCGGCAACGCCTTCAAGCGGGCCGGGGCGGGCATCCCGCTGGTGCACGGCACGCCGATGCCGTTCGACAACTACTTCGACGGCACCGTCGAGGACTTCCTGTGGTTCGAGCGGCTGCTGGAGGACCAGGGTTCCGGGCTGAACAAGCCGGCCGCGGTGATCGTGGAGACCGTGCAGGGCGAGGGCGGCATCAACGTGGCCCGCGCCGAGTGGCTGCGCGCGCTGTCCGACCTGTGCGAGCGGCAGGACATGCTGCTGATCGTCGACGACATCCAGATGGGGTGCGGCCGTACGGGTGCCTTCTTCTCCTTCGAGGAGTCCGGCATCACGCCCGACATCGTCACGGTGTCCAAGTCGATCAGCGGCTACGGGCTGCCCATGTCGCTGTGCCTGTTCAAGCCCGGGCTGGACGTCTGGGAGCCGGGCGAGCACAACGGCACCTTCCGGGGCAACAACCCCGCGTTCGTCACGGCGACCGCCGCGCTGGAGGCGTACTGGGCCGACGGGTCGGCGATGGAGAAGCAGACCCGTTCCCGCGGTGAGCAGGTGGAACAGCACCTGATCGCCATCACCGAGGAGAACCTCGCCGACATCAAGGAGTCCCGGGGCCGCGGCCTGGTGTGGGGCCTGGAGTTCCACGACAAGGACCGCGCGAACAGGGTCGCGAAGCGCGCCTTCGAGCTCGGTCTCCTCATCGAGACGTCCGGCCCGGAGAGCGAGGTCGTCAAACTGCTGCCCGCCCTCACCGTCAGCCCCGACGAGCTGGACGAGGGACTCAAGACCCTCGCCCGCGCCGTGCGCGAGACCGTCTGACCCGTCAGAGTCGTCCGTAGGCACGCGCACCCGCACCACCGCGTCCCAAGCACCCCATCTAGGAGGCATCGCACCACCGTGATCGTCCGTTCGTTCAAGGAGATCGAAGGCACCGACCGGCACGTGAAATCGGCGTCCGGCACGTGGGAGAGCAAGCGCATCGTCCTCGCCAGGGAGAAGGTGGGCTTCTCCGTGCACGAGACGATCCTCTACGCGGGCACGGAGACGTCCATGTGGTACGCCAACCACATCGAGGCCGTGGTCTGCGTCGAGGGCGAGGCCGAGCTGACCGACCACGAGACCGGGCTGACCCACACGATCACGCCCGGGACCATGTACCTGCTGGACGGGCACGAGCGGCACACGCTGCGGGTCAAGGAGGACTTCCGCTGCATCTGCGTGTTCAACCCGCCCGTGACCGGCCGTGAGGACCACGACGAGAACGGGGTGTACCCGCTGCTCACCGAGGAGGTGTGATCCACGTGACCACGACTGTCACCGATCTCTACCCCAGCCGAGGCGCCACCGAGGTGGCCGTTCCGCGCCAGGACCCGGTGGTCTGGAGCGCGCCCGGCACGCCGGGGCCGTTCACGGCCGCCGACCTCCGGGGGTTCGAGCGCGACGGCTTCGTCGCCGTCGACCAGTTGATCACCGACGACGAGGTGAGCGTCTACCGGCAGGAGCTGGAGCGGCTCGTCACCGACCCGGCGGTCCGCGCCGACGAGCGGTCCGTCGTGGAACCGGCGTCGCAGGAGATCCGGTCCGTCTTCGAGGTCCACCGGATCAGCGAGGTGTTCGCGCGGCTGGTCCGCGACGAGCGGGTGGCGGGCCGCGCACGCCAGATCCTCGGCTCGGACGTGTACGTCCACCAGTCGCGGATCAACGTGAAGCCGGGCTTCGGCGCCAGCGGCTTCTACTGGCACTCGGACTTCGAGACGTGGCACGCCGAGGACGGCCTGCCGCGGATGCGCACGGTGTCCGTCTCGATCGCGCTGACCGAGAACTACGACACCAACGGCGGGCTCATGATCATGCCGGGGTCGCACCGGACCCACCTGGGATGCGCGGGAGCCACGCCCGAGGACAACTACAAGAAGTCGCTGCAGATGCAGGACGCGGGCACGCCCTCCGACGAGGCGCTGACCAAGATGGCCTCCGAGCACGGCATCAAGCTGTTCACCGGCGGGGCCGGCTCGGCGACCTGGTTCGACTGCAACTGCATGCACGGCTCCGGGGACAACATCACGCCGTTCCCGCGCAGCAACGTGTTCATCGTGTTCAACAGCGTGGAGAACACCGCCGTGGAGCCGTTCGCGGCCCCGGTGCGGCGCCCCGAGTTCATCGGGGCGCGGGACTTCACCCCGGTGCAGTGAGCCCGGCCGGGGTCCGGGGGCAGCCCCCGGGCCGGCACCGCATCGGAGCGAGGGACTGCACTCCGGTGCGGTGACTGCGGGCAGGTGCCCTGCGGGCCGTGTCGCCTTCGGGTGGCGCGGCCCGCAGCCGTGTCACCGCAGCCGTGTCAGCGGGACAGTGCCTCCAGCAGACGGTCCACGTCGGTCTGGGTGTTGTACAGGTGGAACGCGGCCCGCAGGTGTCCGGCGCGGGCGGAGACCTCGATCCCGGCGGCGCTCAGTCCGGCCTGGCGTCCGCCGAGGCCGGGCACGGAGACGATGGGCGAGCCGGGGGCGGGGACCGGTGCGTGTCCGAGGCAGGAGAGCCCGGCGCGGAACCGGTCGGCGAGGGCGAGGTCGTGGGCGCGGATCGCGGGCACGCCGAGTTCCTCGATCAGTTCCAGGGAGTGGCGGGCGCCCGTGTAGGAGAACAGCGCCGGGCTCTCGTCGAAGCGGCGCGCGCTGCGGGCGAGTTCGCCGATCGGGCCGTAGCAGGAGTCCCAGGGCCGTTCGCCCGCCACCCACCCCGCGAACAGCGCGGGCACCCGGTCGAGATCGCGCACGGTGAGGAAGGCGACGCCGCGCGGGCAGAGCAGCCACTTGAAGGCGACGGCGGCGGTGTAGTCGTAGGCGCTCGCGTCGAGGTCGAACCAGCTCGCGGCCTGGGAGACGTCGACGTACGTGCGGGCCCCGTGCTCCTCGGCCGCGGCGCGGACGGCGGGCAGGTCGGCGATCCGGCCGTCGGCGGACTGCACGGCGCTGACGGCGACGAGGGCGGTGCCGGGCCGCACCGACTCGGCGACCCGCTCCAGCGGTACGGCTCTGACCTTGAGGTCGCCGCGCTGGTGGAAGGGGTTGACGAGGGAACTGAAGTCGCCCTCGGCGGTGACGACCTCGGCTCCCGGGGGCAGGGAGGCGGCGATCAGACCGCTGTACACGGCGACGGAGGCACCGGCCGCGACCCGGTCGGCCTCGACGCCGGCCAGCCGGGCGAACGAGGCGCGGGCGGCCTCGACGTCGGCGAACATGTCGATCGGGCGGCCCTGTGCGGCCGCCTGGAACGCGGCGTGCACGGCGGCCACGGTACGGGCGGGCGGCAGGCCCGTGCCGGCGCTGTTCAGGTACGTGGTCCCGGGGGCGAACTCGGCGCGGACCAGGCTGTCGAAGGTCTCCATGTCCCCACTGTGACGCCGCACCGACCTACAGTCCATTACGGATTTCTTGACGGTTCTTCAAAGCGATGCTTATGAAAGCATCGCCTTATGGGGGGATGTGTCGGACAGGACGGGCAGGCGCAGGGCGAGGTGGTGGTCACCGGGTGCGGGCGGGTGGCCCGGGTCGGGGGTCCAGCCCCGCGCGGCGTAGAAGGCGCGGGCCCGCCGGTTGCCGGTGTGCACGTCGAGGACGGCGGTGGTGCGCCGGTCGGCCCGCCACTGCTCCAGGCAGGCGGTGTGCAGCGCGGTGCCGATGCCGGTGCCCCAGTGGTCGGGGTCGACGTGGAACTGGAACAGCTTGACCGTTTCCGCGGGTCCGTCCTGCGGGGTGCGGCTGGAGGCGACGGCGACGATCCGGCCGTCCCGCACGGCGCACAGCACCTGCCCGTCGGGCCGTTCGGCGGCCGCCCGCCAGGCGGCGGCCCAGTCGACGCCGTCCTCGGGCGGCCCGTCCGGGTAGTACGTGGCCCGCGCCCGCCCGTGCAGGGCGGCGACGGTCTCGGCCTCGGCGGGCAGCACGGTACGGATGATCCGCCGCCCGGGTCCACGGTCACTGATCACGAGAGGGAGGACGGGACCGCTGCCGAAACGGTTCCGCGCGCACGGCGGGCCGGGTGCGGGGCCTCGGCCCGCGGGGGCCGGCCGTCGCTGCGCGGTGGACGGCCCCCGCCGTCTTCGCGGCTCAGCGCTCCAGCAGTCTTCGCGGGTCAGCGCTCCAGACACCCGTCGAACCGGCGGGGCAGCCCCAGCGGGTTGTCGTCGCGCAGCTCGGGGGGCAGCAGGGCCTCGGGGGTGTTCTGGTACGCGACCGGCCGCAGCCAGCGTTCGACCGCCGCGCCGCCGACCGAGGTGGAGGTGGACGTGGTCGCCGGGTAGGGGCCGCCATGGTGCTGCGCGGGCGCCACGGCGACGCCGGTCGGCCAGGCGTTGACCAGGACGCGGCCCGCGAGGGGCGTCAGTTCGGCGAGCAGCCGCGCGCCCGGCCCCTCGCCCTCGCTCTCCGCCCGCGAGAGGTGGACGGTCGCGGTGAGGTTGCCGGGCAGGCGGGACAGTACGGCCGTGGCCTCGGCCTCGTCGGCGTAGCGGGCGACGACCGTGACCGGGCCGAAGCACTCCTCCAGCAGCAGGTCGTGCGCGCCCTCGGCGGTCAGCCGGCTCGCGGGGAGGGTGAGGAAGCCGGCGCTGACGGTGTGCGTGCCGCCCGCGCCGGGGGTCACGGGCGAGTCGACGTCCGGCAGCCGGGTGCGCTCGGCGACGCCGTCGAGGAAGGCGTCGCGCATGCGGTGGTCCAGGAGGACACCGGGGTCGGTGTTGCTGACGGCCCGTGTCAGGGCCGTCAGCAGGCGGTCTCCGGACGGGCCGGACGGGGCGAGCACCAGGCCCGGCTTCACGCAGAACTGCCCCACGCCCAGCGTCATCGAGCCCGCCAGCCCCGCGCCGATCTCCTCGGCCCGCTCCCCGGCCGCCGCCTCGGTGACCACGACGGGGTTGAGGGAGCCCAGTTCCCCGTGGAAGGGGACCGGTACGGGGCGGGCCGCGGCGGCGTCGAACAGGGCGCGGCCGCCGCGCACCGAACCGGTGAACCCGGCCGCCGCCACCAGCGGGTGCCGGATCAGGTCGAGTCCGGCGTCGAAGCCGTGCACCAGGCCGAGCACCCCCGCGGGGACGCCGTGCCGGCCGGCGGCGCGGCGCAGCACCTTGGCGACCAGCTCGGACAGGGCCGGATGGCCGGGGTGGGCCTTGACGACGACGGGGCAGCCCGCGGCGAGGGCGCTCGCGGTGTCGCCGCCGGGGACGGAGAACGCGAAGGGGAAGTTGGAGGCGGAGTAGACGGCGACCACGCCGAGGGGGACCTTGTAGCGGCGCAGGTCGGGGACGGGCGGGGTGACGGTGTCGTCGGGGTGGTCGATGACGACGTCGAGGAAGGCGCCCTCGTCGACCAGGGCGGCGAAGGCGCGCAGTTGGTGGCAGGTGCGGGCGAGTTCGCCGGTGAGGCGGACCGGGCCGAGCGCGGTCTCGGCGTCGGCGGTCTCGATCAGGCCGTCCCGGGCGGCCTGGAGTTCGTCGGCGGCGGAGCGCAGGAGCGCCGCGCGCACCGCGCGGTCGGCGAGCGCGGGCCGCGCGGCGTGGGCGGCGCGGACGGCGGCGTCCACCTCCTGGGCCGTGGCCTCCACCGCAACCTGTTCGCGCTGCTTCCCGGTACGGGGGTCGACACTCCAGACTGGTGCTGCTGCCACCGCGGGTCCCTCCACTTTGTTGCCGCACGCCATGCCGCAGTTTCGTACGATCCACCGAGTGCGTTCGATATACTGAACGCTGTCTCTGATGATGAACGTTTCGGAGACTATATCTCCACGTGCGCGTCGAACGAAGGGGTGGGTGGCGATGTCGGCAGGCGAGGCGGGCGGCGCAGGGGCGCAGGTCAAGTCCGCGGTCCGGACGGTGGAGCTGCTGGAGTACTTCGCGGGCCGGCCCGGCATGCACTCCCTCGCCGCGGTCCAGGAGGCCGTCGGGTATCCCAAGTCCAGCCTGTACATGCTGCTGCGCACCCTGGTGGAGCTGGGCTGGGTGGAGACCGACGCGACGGGCACGCGGTACGGCGTCGGCGTCCGCGCCCTGCTGGTGGGCACCTCGTACATCGACGGCGACGAGGTGGTCGCGGAGGCCCGGCCGGCCCTGGACCGGCTCTCGGACGACACCACCGAGACCATCCACCTGGCCCGCCTCGACGGTCCGAACGTGGTCTGCCTGGCCACCCGGCAGTCGCAGCACCACCTGCGGCCCTTCACACGTGTGGGCCGCCGGCTGCCCGCCCACTCCACCGCGCTGGGCAAGGCGATCCTGTCCACGTACCCGGACGAGGAGGTGCGCGAGATGCTCCCCGAGACGCTGCCCGCGCTGACGGAGAACACCGTCACCGACCGGGAGAGGCTCATCGAGGAGCTGCGCCGGGTGCGGGAGCGCGGCTTCGCCGCGGACCGTGAGGAGAACACCCTGGGCCTGCGCTGCTTCGGCGTGGCCATCCCCTACCGCTCCCCCGCCCGTGACGCGATCAGTTGCTCGGTGCCGGTGGCGCGGCTGACCCCCGCCCACGAACAACTGGTGAAGGACGCGCTGTCCGACGCGCGCGACCGCCTCACCCTCGCCACCCGGAGGCTCTGACCCGTGGACATCGCGCTCCGTGCCGTGCACGACAGCGACCTGCCCGTCTTCTACCGGCAGTTGAACGATCCCGAATCGCTGCACATGGCGGCCTTCACACCCGAGCATCCCGAGGACCGGGACGCCTTCGACGCGCACTGGGAGCGGGTGCGGGCTTCCGCCGGCGTCGTGTGCCGCGCCGTGCTGCTCGACGGGGACGTGGTGGGCCACGCCGCGGTCTACGGGGAGCCCGGCCAGCGGGAGGTGACGTACTGGGTGGACCGGTGGTACTGGGGGCGCGGCATCGCGACGGCCGCGCTGCGGGCGCTGCTGGCCGAGGTGCCGGACCGCCCGCTGTACGCGCGCGCCGCGGCGGACAACGCGCGCTCGGTGCGGGTGCTGGAGAAGTGCGGCTTCCGGCACTCCGCGACGGCGACCGGCTACGCGCCCGCGCGGGGCGCCGAGATCGACGAGGTCGTCCTGCGGCTGGATGCCTGACCGGACCCCCGGCCGGACGGCCGGCCCCGCCCGCCAGGGGCGGAGGCCTTCGGCTCGTGGGGGCGGAGGGCTCCCGGCCCGTGCGGGCGGAGGGCTCCCCATGCGACAGAGGGCTTCCATCGCGTACGGGCGAAGGGCTCTCCACCCGTAGGGCGGGCGGCTCCCCCTCAGCCGGGCTGAGGCTCTCCTCCCGTGCGAGGGGGTTCTCCTCCCCGAGGTGAAGCAGGTGCGGGCCGGTCGGGGTGCCGGGGCGGGTTCCCCGCGTCAGGCGCGGGCGGGCGGTGCCCAGCCCGGGTCGCGGCCGCTCAGTGCCACGGTGCGGTCGAGCAGCGGAGCACC
This sequence comes from Streptomyces sp., assembly GCA_035710365.1. Classification (GTDB taxonomy): domain Bacteria; phylum Actinomycetota; class Actinomycetes; order Streptomycetales; family Streptomycetaceae; genus Streptomyces. The sequence goes on from DASTDN010000055.1 coordinate 14,149, forward strand.
GGCGGGGACGGGGACGACCGGCCCGAAGATGCCGTCGCCGTCCCGGCCCGGCTCCTCGGCCGCCGCGGCGAGGAAGGCGTGCGACACCTCCAGCAGCGCCGGGTCGGGCGCGTAGTCCTGGCCGGTGGCGCGGGCCAGGTCCCAGCCGTGCACGACGAGTTCGTCGGCGGCGACGGCGGCGGCGACCGCGCCGGGCAGGTCCAGTCCGCCCGCGCGGGTCATGCCCGCCCAGGCGGCCGGGTCGCGCCAGGCACCGGCCAGTTCGTCGAGCGCCTTGGGGAGTTCCTCGCGCCAGCCGGGACCGGCGTCCGGCACGGAGGCGCCCGCAGGGGTCGCGGTGGTGGGCCCGACGTCCTTGCGCGCGGCGTCGCGGAAGGCGACGGTGAGGTCGACGAGGTGTCCGAGCAGGTTGCGCACCGTGTAGTCCGGGCACGGCGTCGGGTCCGTCAGCCGCCGGTCGGTGACGCCCTCGGCGAGACGGGCCACGATCCGGGCCTGGGGCGCGAAGTCGAAGGACGGGGTGGCGGTCGGGTCGTTCATCGGGGGCTCCTGGTCGTCGGAGGGGCGGCTCGGGGGCCGCGGAGGTCGTGCCCTAAGGGGATGGACCGACGGCGACGCCCCGGCTCATCGGTCCCCGACGGGATTTCCAGGGCATCCTCCCCATGCGCTCGGCACCCCCTCAGGACCACGATGACCAGGCATGACGACCTCCGACAACTCCACCGGCCGCCCCGGCACGGGCGCCGGCCCGCCGACCTGGGCGGTTGCGCGGGTCCTGCGGGACCGCAACGCCGCCCTCTGCCTGACCGGGGTCGTGGTCTCCGGCTTCGGCACCTCCGCGCTGTGGCTTGCCTCCGGCGTCTGGGTCAAGGACCTCACCGGATCGGACGGCCTGGCCGCACTGTGCCTGCTCGCCATGTGGGCCCCCACCCTGGCCGGGCCGCTGCTGGGCGGACTCGCCGACCGCGTCCGCCGCAAACCGCTGCTGATCGGCGTGAACCTCTTCCTGGCCGCGCTGCTCCCCGCCCTGTCGGCCGTGAACGCGCCGGACCGGGTGTGGCTGGTGTTCGCGGTGCTGTTCCTGTACGGCACGGCGGGTGTCGTGCACGACGCGGCCGAGTCCGCGCTGATCGCCACCACCGTGGACCGTGCCCTGCTCGGCGACGTCAACGGTCTGCGCATGACGGCCACCGAGAGCATGAAACTCCTCGCGCCCCTGGCGGGCGCGGGCCTCTACACCGCGTACGGCGGCCCGGCCGTCGCCCTCCTCGACGCGACCACGTTCGCCCTGGCGGCGGCCTTGTGTCTGGGGCTGCGGCTACGGCAGCAGGCACCCCCGGCCGCCGCGACCGGCCGGGACAGCGAAGGCGACGGGCACATCCAGGACGTCGGGGACGGCGAGAACGCCGAGGATGGCCGGGGTGTCGGAGACGGCGGGGGTGCCGGAGACGGCGGGGGTGCCGGAGACGGCGGGAGCGTCGGAGACGGCGGGAGCGTCGGGAACGGCGAGGGAGGTGCGCAGGCGGTGCCCTCCGCGCACCGCGGCCGCCGTCACGGCGTCGCCGCGGCCGTCCGCCACCTCCGCGCGCACGCCCTGCTGCGCCCCCTCGTCCTCGCGGGCGGCGTCACCATGCTGTGCGCGGGCCTCTCCGGCGCGCTGATGTACGCGGTGGTCGACTCCCTCGGCCGTCCCCCCGCCTTCGCCGGAGTGCTGTACGCCGCTCAGGGCGCCGGTTCCGTGGCGGTGGGGCTGCTGTCCGGGCCGGCGATGCGCCGGTTCGGTGAGCGGGGGTTCGCGGCGTTAGGCATCGCGGTGCTCGCCGTCGCCGTGGCGCTGCGGGCGGTGCCGTCCACGCCGGTGGCCGTGGGGTGCGGCGTGGCGGTCGGGGCGGGGCTGCCCGCCGTGCTGATCGCCGCGCTGACCGCGGTGCAGCGCGAGACGCCCGACGCGCTGCTGGGCCGGGTCACCGCCACCGCCAACACCCTGGTGTTCACGCCGAACGTGCTGGGCCTGGCCGCCGGTGCCGCGCTGGTGGAAACCGTCGGGCACCGGCCGTTGCTGGCCGCCACGGGCGGGGTGCTGCTGCTGACGGCGGCGGCACTGCCGCACAGGCCGGGCAGCGGCCCCGCCCACCCGGTCGCACGGTGAGATCCACGGTTCCGGGCGGCCCGGCGGCGTCCGCCCGGCGGTGACGCCCCCGGAAGCCGTCACGAGACGCCCCGGCCCTCACGGGACGTGCGCTGCGCCGGTCCAGTGGGAGGGGCCACTGCCCCGGTCCGGTGGGAGGGGCCGGGGCGTCAGAACCGCCGGGCACTCACCGTCCAGTACACCGCGAACCCCGTCCACACGATCGCGAAGCCCCAGACCAGGAGGTGTCCGCCCAGCAGTGCCATGGAGCCGAGCCATCCGACCCCGATGGCGACCAGCAGCCAGCCGAAGTTGGGGAAGGCGAACAGGCTCGAGAGCCGCCCGCTCACCGCAGCCCACGCGCCCGTGGCGACCACCAGGCAGCCCAGCGCCAGCCACGGCAGGATCCCCTTCTCGGAGGGCGGCGCGTACGCATGGGTGTGGCCGGCCACCCTCAGCCCCACCACGTCGCCCCGCCACAGCCGGACCTGGGCCCGGTCGCCCCGGCCGGCCTCGTCGTACGCCTGCGGCCGCACCGTCAGCCAGCCGGTGCGGCCGGGCCACTCGACCTCGACCTCGTAGTACCTGTCGCACGTGGTGCCGCCCCCGGCGGTCTCGCCCGTGCCGTCGGAGGTGCACTGCACACCCGTCCGGCGGTCGAGCACCGTACCCGCCTCGCGCCGCACGCACCCCTCGTCGTCACCCCCCTCACCGGCCGCGCAGACCGGCGCCTCCCGGTAGTCCATGGTCGCCCCGTACGCTCCGGCGACCTGCTGCCCGCAGAGCAGGGCTGCCCATCCGGCCGCGAGGACGACCAGCGCCCGTAACCAGAGGGGCAGCCGCCCGCCGTACCCGTTCCGTCCGTTCCCCGTTGTTCTCACCCGGTCGTGATGCCCCCCGGGCAGGTCCCCATGCGCCGCCCGAACCGGTACGGCACGTCCGCCGTCCCGCTGCGGCGGGACCCCGGTACCGCGCGGGCGCCCGGTACCGGGGTCCCGTACCGCGTGGCGCCCGGCCTCGCGCCACGGAGCCCGGCCGCGCCGTGACGGCGAGCCGCCCGCCCCCGCGGCGCGCGGCTTCCGGTGCCTCCCCCGTCCCGGGAACCGCGCGCCGCCCGGCCCTGACCCGGCGGTAGGTTGTCCCGCGGCACGCACGCGGACATGGCGGGTGGCGGACACTTCCGCCGGGGGCGGGGACGACACGTGACGGACGGCGCACCGAACCCGGCGGACACCGCACCGGCGGCGGAGCGGGGCCGGGACGCACCGGCCGGCACGTCGCTCGGGCGGCCCTTCCGGTGGCTGTGGGCGGCGTACGCCGTCAGCGCCTTCGGCACCCGGTTCGCCTTCGACGCGATGCCGCTGATCGCTGTCCTGGTGCTGGGCGCCGGGCCGACCGAGGTGGCGGTGCTGGCGGCGGCGGGGCTCGCCGCCGGCGCGGCCGTCGCCGTACCGCTGGGCCCCTGGGTGGACCTGCGGCGCAAACGTCCCGTGATGATCGCCGCCGACCTGATCCGCTGCGCCGTCCTGCTCACCGTGCCCCTCGCCCACGCCTTGGGCGTGCTGTCGCTGCCGCACCTGCTGTTCGTGTCGGTCGCGGTCTCGGCGGCCGACATCACGTTCGCCGCGGCCAGTGGCGCCTTCCTGAAGTCCCTCGTGCGCCGCGAGGACCTGCTCGCCGCCAACGCCCGCTTCGAGGCGACCACCTGGACCGCGACGATGCTGGGCCCGCCGCTCGGCGGAGCCGCCGTCGGCCTGCTCGGCCCGGTCATCACGGTCCTGGCGGACGCGGCGAGCTTCCTGCTGTCGGCGCTCGGCCTGCACGCCGTCGGCGGCGGACGGACCGGACGGACACCGCCCGAGCGGACGGCGCCCCCCTCGGGGCGGCTCAGGGCGCGCGACCTGCTGGACGGCTGGCGGCACATCCTCGGCCACCCGGTACTGCGTCCCCTGTTCCTGAACACGATCCTCGTCAACGGCCTGATCATGGCCGCTTCCCCCCTGATGATCGTGCTGATGGTGGGGCGTCTCGGCTTCGCGCCGTGGCAGTACGGGCTCGCCTTCGCCGTGCCCTGCCTGGGCGGGCTGATCGGCTCCCGGCTGTCCCGCCGGCTCGTCGCCCGGCACGGGCGGCACCGGGTGCTGCGCGTCGCCGGGACGCTGCGCGCCTGCTGGTCGGTGGGGCTGGCGTTCACCGGGCCGGGCACGGGCGGGCTCGTGCTCGTGATGGCCGTGGAGTTCGGGCTGATCCTGTGCGCCGGGGTGTTCAACCCGGTGTTCTCGACGACCCGCCTGGAGCACACCGGCACCGGGCGCGTCGCCCGGACCCTGACGGCGTGGTCCGTGACGGGCAAGCTCACCACCGCGGCACTGACCGCCCTGTGGGGCCTGCTCGCCGGGCTCGCCGGCCTCCGTGCAGCGCTCGCCCTGGCGGGAGTACTGCTGCTGGCGACTCCCCTGCTGCTGCCCCGCCACGGGGAGCGGACGGGCTCCTTGACCCATTTGGGCGCCGGGTAAGGGAACGGTAAAACGGGTTCGCTCGTTGACCCGGCATGACAGCTATGACCCCCGGCTCGAACATCCCTCTCTCCGCCGCGCGCGTGACGGTGGACGTCGCCGCTCCGGTGCGGCTCGACGTATCGGGCCTGCTGCTCACCGCGGACGGCAAGGTGCGCTCCGACGACGACTTCATCTTCTACAACCAGCCCAATGGCCCCGGTGTGACCCACCGCTCGGGCGGCGGCACGGCCCCCGACGCGATCACGGTCGACACCACGGCGGTCCCGCCGGGCATCGAGAAGATCGTCATCACCGCCAGCCCGGACGCCGCGGGCCAGACCTTCCAGGGCATCGAGCCGACGGCCACCCTCCGCAACACCGACGACCACGCCGTGCTGGCCACGTTCACGCCGCCCCGGCTCGGCACGGAGACCGCCCTGGTGATCGTGGAGGTCTATCTGCGCGGCGGCGTGTGGAAGGCCCGCGCGGTCGGCCAGGGCTACGCCGACGGCCTCGCCGGGATCGCCACCGACTTCGGCGTCACGGTGGAGGAACCGGCCGCCCCCGCCGCCGCCCCCGTGCAGCCGCCGGTGGTGCCGCCCGCCCCGCCGCAGCACGCGCCCCAGGCGCCTCCGGTGCCCGCGGCTCCCCCGGCCCCGCCCGCCGCCGCGCCGGGCACCGGCAAGGTCAATCTGGACAAGGGCCGCGTCAGCCTCCAGAAGAACCAGACGGTGTCCCTCGTCAAGGGCGGCCGTCCGCTGCTCAGCCAGATCAGGATGGGCCTGGGCTGGGAGCCTGCGTTCCGCGGCAAGGACATCGACCTGGACGCGTCGGTCATCGCCTACGGCCCGCAGCGCAACCACGTCGACAGTTGCTACTTCGGCAAGCTCCAGATCCTGCACGGCGCCGTCAAGCACTCCGGGGACAACCTCACCGGCGAGGGCGGCGGTGACGACGAGGTGATCGCGGTCGACCTCGGCCGCCTCCCGCAGGAGGTGACGGGCCTGGTCTTCACGGTGAACTCCTTCTCGGGCCAGAAGTTCACGGAGGTCGCCAAGGCCTACTGCCGCCTCCTGGACGGCACGACCGGCGAGGAACTCGTCCGCTTCGACCTGACGGGCGCCGAGCCGCAGACGGGCGTGATGATGGCCAAGCTCATCCGGCAGTTCTCCGGCGAGTGGGAGATGACGGCCATGGGCTCCTTCGTGAAGTCCCGCACGGTCCGGGGCATGGTGAAGCCGGCGGCGCAGGCGCTGTAACCCGGCGGGCAGGCCGCCCTCCCCGCCAGGAGGAGGGCGCGGGCGCGACCCCGAGAGGCCGCGCCCGCCCGGCCGCTCAGGTCGTTCAGGTCGCCCAGGGCCCGTCGGCGTCCCGGTTCAGGCTGCCGGTGTCAGCCACGGCCAGTCCGCGTCCCGCGCCGTCTCCAGCAGCGGCACCATCCGGAACGCCGCGTCCGTCAGGCCGCCGAAGGTGTACCGGCCGGCCTTCCCGGACGGGCCGTGACCCGCGCGGTGACCGGCCAGATTCCACGTGTAGACCGGGACGTGGGCGGGGACCTGGGCGGTCGGGTCGCCGTGCGCGCTGGGGGCGTACTGCTCGTCGGTGACGATCAGCACCCGGTCGTGCCCGCGGTAGTGGCGGCGCACCGCCTCCGTCGTGTCCGTGCCGCCCAGGTCGCCGAAGCGGCCGAGGATCTTCAGCACCGACTCGCCGCGCCGGAACCGCACCTCGTTGCTGCTCGTACCGAACTCGACGAGGTCCGCCTTCGCGGCCCGCAGCGCGAGCGCCGTGCCGAAGATCGCCGCCGCGTCGGCCCGGTTCAGCTCCGAGCGGTCCGAGAGCCGCGAGTAGAACATCGAGCCCGAGCGGTCCACCAGGACCAGTGTCCGGCCGGGCAGGGCGGGCACGTTGGCCAGCGAGTGCCCGAGCGCCTTCTCCAGCGCGTACGACCAGCGCAGCGACGGCGCGTGCTGGTACGCGGCGAGGTAGCGGAACGGGAACTGCCGCGAGCGCGCGACCTCCGCCGGGTCGGCGATCCGGGCCGCGACCCGCTCGGCGACCTCGTCCGAGACGCCCGCCTCGTCGAAGTTGCGCAGGTTGCGGACCAGGGCCATGGTGCCCATGGACGGGATGACGGCCTCCCAGGCCGCCCTGTCCATCGGGCCCTGGAGCCAGCCGGCCAGCGCCTCCCACGTCACCCCGGCCGCCGCGAGCCGCTCGGCGCCGCCGGGCGACGTGACGACCGCGCGGCGCTCCTCGACCGGTACCGCCATCAGCTCGCGGTGCGCGGTCAGGACCCGGTCCTGGGCGGGCGGCGGCTCGGCCGTCTCCGGGTGGTGGCGCCGGTCCAGCGCGTACCGGAACAGCTCGCCCTGCCAGGGCTTCTCGGGGTCGGGCGAGGCGTGCACCAGGTTGAGGACGTCGCCGAAGCGGTAGCCGCGCGAGGCGGTGTCGTACTTCAGCAGCGACCGGGCGTGGTAGAGGCGGCGCACGGCGTCGGCG
>DASTDN010000056.1:0-7974 GCA_035710365.1 Streptomyces sp.
ACGACAGGCCGTTGAGCCGGCAGGCCGTTGGGCCGACAGGCCGCTGGGCCGACAGGCCGCTGGGCCGGTAAGCAAGCGGCCCCTGGGCCGGCGGGCCGCCCTAGGAAACGATGTCCTTGCGTGCGAACCCCCGGAAGGCCAACGCGAACAGCACCAGCGCGTACGCCGTGGATATCGCGGCGCCCTGGATCATGCCGGACCACTCGGGGCGGGGCTGCACGGCGTCGGCCCAGGCGAACTGCCAGTGCGCGGGCAGGAAGTCGCGCCAGTGGCCGAGTGCCGTCACCGCGTCCAGGACGTTGCCGACGATGGTCAGGCCGACCGCGCCGCCCACCGCGCCCAGCGGGGCGTCCGTCTTCGTGGACAGCCAGAACGCGAGCCCGGCGGTGACCAGTTGCGACACGAAGATGTACGCCACGACCACCGCGAGGCGCTGCGCCGCCGTGCCCGGGGCGAGTGCGCCTCCGGTGGGTATGTGCAGGGGGCCCCAGCCGTAGGCGGCCGTGCCGACGGCGAGCGCCACCACCGGCAGCAGCACCATCGCCGCCAGGCTGAGGCCGAGCGCCACGGCGAGCTTGGACGCGAGCAGCCGGCCGCGTGGCACGGGGGCGGCCAGCAGATAGCGCAGGGAGGACCAGCTCGCCTCGGAGGCGACCGTGTCCCCGCAGAACAGCGCGACCGGGACGACCAGCAGGAAACCCGCGGACACGAAGAGGTTCACGGCGGCGAAGTTGGCGCCCGATGCCGTCGCCGTGTCCATGAGGTTGATGCGCTCGCCGCGCCCCTCGGGATCGCCGCCGACCGCGAATGCCACGATCAGCACGAACGGCAGGACGGCCAGGACCGCGCCCATCACCAGCGTGCGCCGCCGCTTGAGCTGGCGGGCCACCTCCACCCGCAGGGGCAGGGTGCGGCCGGGGCGGTAGCCGGCGGCGGCCCCGCCCGGCCGGCGGGGTCCGGTTCCCGCGGCGGGCCCGTCGGCGGGCGCGTCGGCGAGGGTCTCGGTGGGCCTGCTCACGCGGAGCCTCCGATCAGGGTGAGGAAGGCGTCTTCGAGGCGGCGGTGCGGGCCCACCGACTCGACGGGCACCTCCAGCCTGACCAATTCGGCGACGAGCTGCCGGGCGCTGCCGCCGGTGTCGAGCCGGATCAGCAGACCGCCGTCCGTGCGCTCGGCGGTGGCCACGCCGGGCAGGGCGGCGATCTTCTCGGCGACCGGCTCGTCGACCGGTGTGCCGGTGCCGACGAGGAGGGTGTCCCCGGAGCCCACGATGTCGGCGACCGGGCCCGCCTGCACGAGCCGGCCGCGGTCCATGACCACCAGGTGGGTGCAGGACTGCTCGACCTCCGCGAGCAGATGGCTGGAGACGATCACCGTGCGGCCACCGGCCGCGTAGCGGATCATCACCTCGCGCATCTCGCGGATCTGGGGCGGGTCGAGGCCGTTGGTCGGCTCGTCCAGGATGAGCAGGTCGGGCAGGCCGAGCATGGCCTGGGCGAGGGCGAGACGCTGGCGCATGCCCTGCGAGTAGGTGCGTACCGCGCGGGCGAGGGCGTCACCGAGCCCGGCGATCTCCAGCGCCTCGTCGAGGCGGGCGTCCTCGGGCGGGCGTCCGGTGGCCCGCCAGTACAGCTCCAGGTTCTCCCGGCCCGACAGGTGCGGCAGGAATCCGGCGCCCTCCACGAAGGCACCGACCCGGGACAGCACGGGTGCGCCGGGGCGCACGGCCCGCCCGAAGACCCGGATCTCGCCCGCGTCGGGGGTGATGAGCCCCATCAGCATGCGCAGGGTCGTCGTCTTTCCCGCGCCGTTGGGGCCGAGGAGCCCCAGCACCTGGCCGCGCTCCACCTGGAACGACAGATCCCGTACGGCGTACCGGTCGGCGGACTTCGCGTACCGCTTGCTCAGGTCCGTGATCCGCAGCGGGACGTCGGCGAGAGCGGGGTCGGGGGCGGGGGCCGCCGTGCGGCGGCGAGCCGTCAGCAGCAGGGCCAGGGCGAGGACCGCGCCGGCCGGGGGCAGCCACCACACCCACGCGGGCAGCGGGGTGGCGGCCGTCTCCACGCCGGGGGCCGTGGGCACGCTCAGCCCGCTCTTCAGGGCGACGGTGTAGGTGGCGGGGGCGGCGGGCGACGCGTAGCCGAGGTCGGTGGAGGCGAGGACCAGGCGCAGGCGGTGGCCGCTGCGCACTTCGTGGTCGACGGCGGGCAGGGCGACGGTGACGTCCTTGCCCGCTCCGGCGTCCTCGACGCGCAGGGGTGTGACGAGCTGGGCGGGCAGCACCTGCCGGGTGCCGCCGGGGCCGACGTCGTAGACCTTGGCGAAGAGGACCGCGTCGGCGGCGGTGGAGGTCACGCGCAGGGTGGCCGTGGGCGATCCGGTGATGCGCAGGTCGCGGCGCAGGGGCGCGGAGTCGAAGCGCGCGTACTGGCCCGGGAAGTCCAGGGAGACGCCGACTCCGAGGGAGGACAGCCGGGCGAGGCCGCCGCCGGTGCCGGTGAGGCCGGGCAGGGCGGACACGGCGGGCGGGCCGCCGCCGGGCGGGTTGGTGAAGGTCTGCGGGCCGCCGCTCAGGGCGACCGGCCGCCGCCCGTCGGCCAGCCCGGGGTAGGTGTCGGCGCTCGCGCCCCCGAGCTGCGCGGCACCGTCGGTGGAGTCGACGCCTCCGGTGCGGGTGACGCGGAACGCGGGCCCGGTGCCGGCACTCCTGTCGCCTTTGAGGTGGCGGTCGAACCAGGCGCGCACGCGTGCCCGCACCCGGTCCGTCTCCGGGTCGCCGCCGTCGTGTCCGCCGGCGATCCAGTCCACTGCGACGGGGGCGCCGTTGGCGCGGATCGCCCGGGCCGCGGCGTCGGCCTGGCCGAGCGGGAACAGGGAGTCGGTCTGCCCCTGCATCAGCAGCGTGGGTACGTCGATGCGGTCGCCGACGGCGGAGGGCGAGCGCTGTTCCAGCAGGGCGCGCGCCCCGGCGTCGGGGCGGCCGGACTCGGCGACCCGCTCGTACATGCGGCACAGCCGGGCTTGGAACCGGTCGCAGCCGCCTCCGGTGTTGACGAAGATCCCGGCCCACAGCTTCTTGAAGACGCCGTTCGGGAACAGGGCGTCCGCGAGGTTCCAGTAGGTGATGGCCGGGGCGAGGGCGTCGACCCGGGCGTCGTGTCCGGCGGTGAGCAGGGCGATCGCGCCGCCGTAGGAGCCGCCGGCCATGCCCACGCGGGGGTCGCCGGGCGCGTCCAGCTCGACCTGGGGCTGCCGTGCCAGCCAGTCGATGAGCCGGGAGACGTCCTCGACCTCGCCCCCGGGGTCGTTCAGCCCGATTTTTCCCGTGGAGTCGCCGAAGCCGCGCGCCGACCACGTCAGCACCGCGTAGCCGTCCCGGGCGAGCTGCTCGGCCTGGGCCGCCGCATCGGTCTTGCTGCCGCCGAAGCCGTGCCCCAGCAGCACGGCGGGGCGCCGCCCGGCCGCCCGGGAGGTGAAGTACGAGGTGTCGACGCGCACCCCGCCGCCCATGTCCACGACCCGGTCGGCGCGGCGCACCGCAGGCGCCTCGCCGGAGGCCGCGGCCTTCCAGGTGCCGGCTCCGGCGAGCACGACGACGGCGGCCCCGGCGGCCAGCAGCCTGCGGGGACCCCGGAGCAGCCTCCGCAGCGCGGGCGGTCGAAGATCCATGCGTCAACAGTACGGTCCGCCTCCGACAACCGGGGCAGCCTGTGGACAGAGCCCGCCCCCTCCCCGGTAAGTGCGCGGGCGGGCCCGGCCACCGCGTCCGCGGTACGGGCCGTCCGCCGCCCCGAGGGCGCGTGAGGGGCCCGCGTCGGCAGCCGCCGGGGCCGCGCCGCCTGCGGGGCTCGCGGACCGTCTGCGGCCCCCTCACCGGCACGGTCCGCGAGCCCCGCCGGAGGGAACGGCGGACATCGAGGCCCCGCCGCCGAGCGGACCGGCGGCATGACGGACGAGCGGACCGGCGGCATGACGACGAGATGAAGAAGCGCACCGAGCAGCGAGGACACCGCGGGCGCGGCGGTGCTCCGCACCCCGGCGACGGGGTGCGGAGCACCGTACGGACTGGTGGGCGCCGGGCGGTCTCAGTGGTTGCGCGGGAAGCCCAGGTCCACGCCGGTCGGGGCGTCGGCCGGGTCGGGCCAGCGGGTCGTGACGACCTTGCCGCGGGTGTAGAAGTGCGTGCCGTCGTTGCCGTAGATGTGGTGGTCGCCGAAGAGGGAGTCCTTCCAGCCACCGAAGGAGTGGTAGCCGACGGGCACCGGGATCGGCACGTTCACGCCGACCATGCCCGCCTCGACCTCCAGCTGGAAGCGGCGCGCGGCGCCGCCGTCCCGGGTGAAGATCGCGGTGCCGTTGCCGAACGGCGAGGCGTTGATGAGGGCCACGCCCTCCTCGTAGGTCTCCGCGCGCAGCACGCACAGCACCGGGCCGAAGATCTCGTCCTGGTAGGCCTTCGCCGTGGTCGGCACCCTGTCGAGCAGGGAGATGCCGATCCAGTGGCCGTCCTCGTGGCCCTCGACGGTGTAGCCGGTGCCGTCCAGGACGACCTCGGCGCCCTCCGCGGCCGCGCCCGCCACGTACGAGGCCACCGTGTCGCGGTGGGCCTTCGTGATGAGCGGGCCCATCTCGGACGACGGGTCGGTGCCCGGACCGATCTTGATCTTCTCCGCGCGCTCGCGGATCTTCTCCACCAGGGCGTCGCCGACCGCGCCCACGGCCACCACCGCGGAGATCGCCATGCAGCGCTCGCCGGCCGAACCGTAGGCGGCGCTCACGGCCGCGTCCGCCGCCGCGTCCAGGTCGGCGTCCGGCAGCACCAGCATGTGGTTCTTCGCCCCGCCGAGGGCCTGTACGCGCTTGCCGTTCGCGGAGGCGGTGGTGTGGATGTACCGCGCGATGGGGGTGGAGCCGACGAAGGACACGGCCTTGACGTCCGGGTGCTCCAGGAGCCGGTCGACGGCCACCTTGTCGCCCTGGACGACGTTGAAGACACCGTCGGGCAGGCCCGCCTCGGCGAGCAGTTCGGCGATCTTCAGCGACGAGGAGGGGTCCTTCTCACTGGGCTTCAGCACGAACGTGTTGCCGCAGGCGATGGCGAGGGGGAACATCCACATCGGCACCATCGCCGGGAAGTTGAACGGGGTGATGCCCGCGACGACTCCGAGCGGCTGCCGGATCGAGGCCACGTCGACCCGGCTGGCCACCTGCGTGGACAGTTCGCCCTTGAGCTGGACGCTGATGCCGCAGGCCAGGTCGACGATCTCCAGGCCGCGCGCGACCTCGCCGAGCGCGTCGGAGTGCACCTTGCCGTGCTCGGCGGTGATCAGCTCCGCGATCTCGTCACGGTGGGCGTCGAGCAGCGCGCGGAACGCGAACAGCACCGATGTCCGCTGCGCCAGCGACGTCTGACTCCACGTCACGAAGGCCTCCTTGGCCACCGCGACGGCCGCGTCCACCTCCTCCACCGACGCGAACGCGACCTTCGTCGTCACCTCACCGGTCGCAGGGTCGGTCACCGGCCCGTGGCTGCCCGAGGCGCCTTCGACGGTCTTGCCGCCGATCCAGTGGTTGACGATCTTCGTCATGCCGGGAACTCCTTCACAGATGGCGGCGTCGGGTACAGACATGCCGTTCGTACAGCTCACGAGCCTCGACCGCCGGCACCCGCGCCGTGGTCACGGCCACAGATCCATCCCATCAGGCCCGGGCGAGAGGCGCTGCCGACACAGTGTCTGCCGTTTCGGCCCTCGCGTAGACACATGTGGGGGTCGGCGGCGGCACACGGACGGCCGGGACCGTTCGGCTGCCGGAGACCTCCGGCGCGGGGCCGCGGCGGGCGGGGAGTCGTCGCTCGCGGTTCGCTCCTGCCAGGGCGAAAGCGGGCTCCCGCACCGGAGGCGTTCTGTGCCGTCGTACGGCCGCAGACCGGCGTCGTACGGCTCTCAACCGGTTTCTAGTCCCGCAGCACGAGCACTGTCAATGTGTTGTCCGGACATTCGGACCAGACAGGTGCGCGCTGCGTGTTCATGCAGCTCCGCTTCCCTGCTTTTGCTCTTTTCCTCCGGCTCTGCGGCGTGCCGTAGCAGCATGAGGCGCTCCGATCAGTGGATGACCGACCAGACCGGGGGCGGACGATGACGAGTGGTACGGGTACGGACACGAGCACGGGCAGCCGGACGATCACGGCGACCGACCGAAGGGCCACCGACCGCAGGACGGCCGACCGGAGGGTGGCGGCGCCGACCGCGGCAACCGACCGGTTGCCGGCGGCGACGGCGACCGACCGGACGGCGCCGGTCAGCCGGACGATGACAAGCGGCCCCAGGACGGCGAGCGGCGCGGCCGCGGTCGGCCCGGCGGGGGCGAGCGGCCGGACGCAGGCGGTCGGCGCGGAGACGGTGCGCCCCGCGGGGGCGAGCGGCCCGACGAAGGCGGTCGGCCCGGCGGGGGCGAGCCGCTTATCCAGGGCGAGTGGCCTGATCACGGCAGGTGGTCCCGCGATGGGTGCGACGAGCGGCCGGCCGGGCATCACGTCGGCGCGGCACGGCCGCGTCAGCATCAAGTCGGGGAACGGGCCCGACGGTTCCTGGGAGATCGCCGTCGCCGCGCCCCATCCACGGCTGCGGCCCGGCGTCATCGGCTACCGCGGTCTCCGGCTCGGCCTGAACGGCCCGCGCCGCAGACTGGAGGCCCCGATCGGGGCGGCGACCCTGGTCTTCGGCTTCAACGAGCCGATACGCATCTCCCGCGCGGGAGAGCCCCTGGTCACGCTGACGTCCCTGATCTCCGGGCCGACCACCACCGCGCTGGTCGGCGAGCACACCGGCCGGCTGTCCGGCGCCGAGGTGGTCCTGATGCCATGGGCGGCGTTCACCCTGTTCGGTGTCCCGCGGTACGAACTCGCCGACCGCCCCTTCGATCCCGACGATCTGCCGCACGCCCTCGGCGGCGACCGGACCGGCAGCCGGTGGGGCAGCGTCGCCGACGTGAGCGCCGCACTGGCCGCGCTGCCGACCTGGGCCGAACGCTTCCGGCTCCTCGACGACGTGCTCACCCGCTGGTCGGCGTCCGGTGTGCCGAGTTCCCCGCGGGTGATGTGCGCCTGGGCGGAGCTGGTGCGGTCCTGGGACACGATGCCGGTGGCGCGGCTGGCCGAGCACGTCGGCTGGAGCGTACGGCAGTTGGAGAACCGCTTCCGGGAACAGATCGGGCTCGGCCCCAAGGCGGCGGCCCGGGTGCTCCGGCTGGAACGGGCCCGCAAACTGCTGGCGGCGGGCCGCAGTCAGGCCGACACCGCCGCGCTCTGCGGCTTCTACGACCAGTCGCACCTCAGCAGCGAGTTCAAGACGATGCTCGGCTGCACTCCGCGCGAGTTCACGGCGGCCCGGCGGCTGCCGACCATCACACCGCCCGACCGCCTGCCCGGCGAGGCGACCAGCCTGGTCCTCGGCGCCGGGCGGGACTCCGGATAGCCGGTGGGGACGACGCGTGCGGCGACCGGGGTCGCCCCCGGTGCGGCCGCCGTGGCGTCACGGGCTGGGGCTCCGCGGAGGCCGGTCCGGCCCCGGCACGGGGTGACCGACGGCTCGGGGGACGGGGCGCCATCCGCCGAGCCACCTGCGGTTCCCGCCGGGAACGGCCCGGGCCCGGCTCTGACAACGCAGTCATTCGAGGTCTTGACGCGACCGGTTCATCGAGTGCGGATTTTTCCAAGACCGGGGGGACGCGGGCGCGGCAGTCTGGCCACACGGCCACTTGATCCCGGGGAGGCCCAGGCCAACGGCCTGGTGTCGCGGAATACGGGGGGGGAAGCCGGCGGGTCGGGCCCGGCAGGTGTACTCGCAGACGCCTGTTTCTCCACGTCGAGCGCAGTCGACAAGGAAACACCGGGCCCGCCCCGTCCCCCTGCCGCGACCACGCGCCTCCCCGGCCCACGGCCGACGACTCACGGCCCCCGCGGACGGGACGAAT
>DASTDN010000057.1:0-3382 GCA_035710365.1 Streptomyces sp.
CAGGGCGCCCGTGTTGCCGACGGTCATGGTGAGCGCGGCGAGGGCGGCCACGGCGGGGCCCCAGACGTCGGCGTACGACGGGAGGGCGACGACGGTGACGAGGATCAGGCCGGTGAAGCCGACGGTCTTGCCGACGACGGACAGGTAGGCGGCGACCGGCAGGGGGGCGCCCGCGTAGGTGTCGGGGACCCAGAAGTGGAAGGGCGCGGCGGCGGTCTTGAAGGCGAACGCGACGAGGGTGAGGACGACGCCGGTCCGGGCGAGGGTGTGGAACTGGCCGTCGGCCTGCTGGACGCGGGCGGCGATCTCGGTGAGGTGGAGGGTGCCGGTGGTGGCGTAGACGAAGCTGATGCCGAGGAGACCGACCGCGGTCGCGGTGACCGAGGACAGGAAGAACTTCAGGGCGGCCTCGGAGGACCTGCGGTCGCCGTGCCGGAGGCCGACGAGGGCGAAGGCGGGCAGGGAGGCGACCTCCAGGGCGACGACGAGGGTGGCGAGGTCGCGGGAGGCGGGCAGCAGGGCGGCGCCGGCCGCGCTGGACAGCAGCAGGAACCAGTACTCGCCGGGGGGCAGGCGCCGGGCGTCGTCCTTGAGGGCGGTGACGGACAGCAGGGCGGTGAGCAGGGCGCCGCCGAGGACGAGGAACTGGACGACGAGGGTGAAGCGGTCGGCGGTGTAGCTGCACGCGCGCGTGCCGCCGGTGAGGCAGAAGGTGCTGCGGTCGCCGTCGAGGAGGGGCAGCAGGAGGGCGGTGGACGCGGCGAGTCCGGCGACGGCCGTCCAGCCGAGGAGGGCCTTGCGGGCGGCGGGCACGAACAGGTCGGCGACGAGGACGGCGAGTCCGGCGAGCGCGGTGAGGGCGGGCGGCGCGACGGCGAGCCAGTCGACCGACTGGACGACGGAGGCGGCCAGCGGTTCGGCCGGGGCGGGGGCGTGGGCCGGGGCCAGGGCGCTCATCGGGTGCCTCCTGCGAGGAGCTGCTGCACGGCCGGGTCGGTCAGGCCGAGGAGGGCCTTGGGCCACAGGCCCCCGGCGAGGGTGAGGGCGACGAGCGGCGTCCAGGCCGCGAACTCGTACCCCTGGATGTCGGTGAGCCGGGGGGCGTCCGGCGGGGCGTCGCCCATGCAGACGCGGCGGACCACGACGAGCAGGTAGGCGGCGGTCAGCAGGGTGCCGGACGCGCCGATCGCGGTGAAGGCGAGGTAGGCGGGGCGGCTGAGGCCGGGGGCGGGGTCGAAGGCGCCGAACAGGGCCAGCATCTCGCCCCAGAACCCGGCGAGTCCGGGCAGTCCGAGGGAGGCGACGGCGGCGAAGGCGAACAGGCCGCCGAGGCGCGGGGCGCGGCCGTAGAGGGCGGCGCCGGTGCCGGGCGGGCGGGGTCCGGCCGGGGTGGGGGGTTGGCCGGCGGCCGGGGCGGGGTGGTCGGTGGCCGGGGCGGGGCGGTCGCCGGACGAGGCGAGGCGGTCGGCCGCCGGGGCGGAGAGGATGTCGAGGTCGGTGCTGCCGGTGCGGTCCTTCACGGCTCCCGCCAGGAAGAACAGCAGGCCGGTGACGAGGCCGTGGGCGACGTTGGCGAAGAGGGCGCCGTTGACTCCGGTGGGGGTCATGGTGGCGATGCCGAGCAGGACGAAGCCCATGTGGCCGACGGAGGAGTACGCGATGAGGCGCTTGAGGTCGCCTCCGGCGCCGCGCCGGGCGAGGGCGAGGCAGGCCAGGGAGCCGTAGATGATCCCGACGACCGCGAAGGCGGCGAGGAAGGGCGCGAAGGTGCGGAAGCCGTCGGGCGCGACGGGGAGGAGGATGCGGACGAATCCGTACGTTCCCATCTTCAGCAGGACGCCTGCGAGGAGGACCGAGCCGACGGTGGGGGCGGCGGTGTGGGCGTCGGGGAGCCAACTGTGCAGCGGCCACATCGGCGTCTTCACGGCGAGCCCCACGCCGATCGCCAGAACGGCGATGACCTGCACGGACGTGGTCAGCGACCGGCCGTTGTCAGTGGCGAGTGCCATCATGTCGAACGTGCCTGCTTGAAGTCCGATCACGAGCAGGCCGAGCAGCATGACGACCGAGCCGAGCAGCGTGTAGAGGATGAACTTCCAGGCGGCCGCGGCCCGGTCGCCGCCGCCCCAGCGGGCGATGAGGAAGTACATCGGGACGAGGACGGTCTCGAAGGCGAGGAAGAACAGCAGCAGGTCGAGGACGGCGAAGGTGGCGAGGGTGCCGGCCTCCAGGACGAGCAGCAGGGCGACGAAGGCCTTCGGGGACGGGCCCGCGGGCGGCTTGAAATAGGAGTGGAGCGCGCAGAGGAAGGTCAGCAGCGCGGTCAGGACCAGAAGGGGGAGGGAAATGCCGTCGATGCCGAGGTGGACGCGCACGTCGAGCGCGGGGATCCAGCTCATGTCCGTGCTGGCCTGCATCTTCGACGGGTGGTCGTGGTCGAAGCCGAGCGCGAGGGCGGTCGCCGCGAGGAGAACGGCGCCGGTGACGGTCACGCCGTGCCGCAGGACGGCCTGGTCGGGTGACTTTCCCTTCAGCCCGGGCGGGGCGGGCAGGAGAGCGGTGGCGGCGCCGAGGAGCGGGCCGACGACGACAAACGCCAGAAGGAACCGCATCACGGACTCGTTGATATCGATCACGCCTGCTCACGCTCCCGTGGCGACGAGGACGGCGGCGACCGCGAGGACGACGGTGCCGGCGAGCAGCGCGCTCACATAGGTCTGCACATTGCCGGTCTGGGCCCGGCGTACGGCGGTGCCGAGCCAGCGGGGCAGGGCGGCCGCGCCGCGTACATAAGTGTCGACGACCTCGCGGTCGAGGAAGCGTACGAGGCTCGCGGCGCCGCGCACCGGGCGGACGAAGAGGGCCGAGTACACGGCGTCCAGGTGGAAGCCCGCTGCCGCGTGGCGGTGGAGGGGGCCGAGGAGCAGCCGTCCCGGATCGGCCGGGTCGGGGGCCGCGGCGATGCCGCCGTAGGCGGGGGTGTGGCTGGTGATGGCCTCGGCCTCGACGCGGGCGGCGTCGCCGCGGGGGCGGTCGTCGGTGGCGTCCGGCCGGTCGGGGTGCGCGGCGACGGCGCCCAGCGGGAAGCGGGCGGCGCGGGCGGTGGTGTGGTGCCAGGCCGCGTAGGTGACGATGCCGCCGGTGAGGGCGATGCCGGTGCCGAGGACGGAGGTGGTGAGGGCGGGGGTGAGGTCCGCGCCGTCGAACCAGTCGGGCAGCAGTCGGAAGGCGAGACCGCCGAAGGCGAGGGAGGGCACGGCGAGCACCCAGAGGACGGCGGTCATGGACAGGGGCTGCCTGCCGTGGCCGGGGGCGTCGGGGCCGTGTCCGCGGAAGGCCAGCAGCCACAGGCGGGTGGCGTAGGCGGCGGTGAGGAGGGCGG
>DASTDN010000058.1:0-3862 GCA_035710365.1 Streptomyces sp.
CCCGCCCCACCCCTCCCGCCGCCCTTCCCTCCACAGCCGTCGCCCCTGCCCGCACGCTTCAACGCCCGGTATCACAAGGCCCGGCAACCTGCCCCCTGTGCCTGCCACGCCCAGCCCCCGGCTATCACCCCTGCACGGCAAGAACGAGCGGCATCACCTCTTGGGCGCCCGCGCGGCGGAGCATGCGGGCGGCGACGGCGAGGGTCCAGCCGGTCTCGGTGAAGTCGTCCACGAGCAGGACGGGGCCGCGCGCTTCGGCGAGGGTGGCGGCGAGTGCGGGCGGCACGGTCAGCGCCCCGTCGAGTGTCTTGAGCCGCTGGGCGCTGTTGCTTCTGGGGGTCGGCGGCGCCTCCCCGGTGTATGCGACGGAGCCGAGCAGAGGCAGCCGTCCGATTTCCGCGATGTGCGCCCCGAGGGAGTGGATGAGCTGTGGCCTGCTGCGTGAGGCGACGGTGACCACGCCGACGGGTCGTGGCGGTGCGTCCGCCGCACCCGAGGCCCAGCCGCCGGGGCCTCTCGCCCAGTCCGCGAGTACTCCCACCACGGCTTTCGCGACGTCTTCGGGGACGGGTCCGTCGTGGGTCTGCGGAGCGAGCATGGGCCGCAGCCGGTTACCCCAGCCGATGTCGGAGAGCCGCCCCAGGGCTCGTCCGGGCGCTGCCTGTTCCCCTGCCGGGATGCGCCCTTTCAGGTCCACGCCGATGGCGGCGAGTCCGGTCGGCCACATGCGTCGCGGCTCCACGTCGACTCCGGCGCGGCCGAGGTCCGCGCGGGCCGCGCCGACCGCGTCGGGGGAGGTGTCCGCCGTGAAGCGTGGCCCGGCGCAGTTGTCGCAGCGTCCGCAGGGTTTGGCGCCTTCGTCGTCCAACTGCCGTTGCAGGAACTCCATCCGGCAGTCCGTCGTCGCCGCGTACGCGCGCATGGCGTCCTGCTCGGCGCTTCGTTGCCGTGCCACCCACTCGTACCGTTCCGTGTCGTACGTCCACGGCCGGCCGGTCGCGGCCCAACCGCCCTTGACCCGTGTGACGGCTCCGTCCACGTCGAGCACTTTGAGCATGGTTTCCAGGCGGGAGCGGCGCAGTTCCACGAGTGGTTCCAGAGCGGGCAGTGACAGGGGGCGGTCCGCGTGCGCGAGGATGTCGAGGGTACGGCGCACCAGGTTTTCCGGGGGGAACGCGAGCGACGCGAAGTACTGCCAGATCGCCTCGTCCTCCTTGCCGGGCAGGAGCAGTACCTCGGCGTGTTCGACGCCGCGGCCGGCCCGGCCCACCTGCTGGTAGTAGGCGATGGGGGAGGAGGGCGAGCCCAGGTGCACCACGAAGCCGAGGTCGGGTTTGTCGAAGCCCATGCCGAGCGCGGAGGTGGCGACGAGTGCCTTGACCCGGTTGGCGAGCAGGTCGTCCTCGGCCTGCTGACGGTCGGCGTTCTCCGTCTTCCCGGTGTACGAGGCGACGGTGTGGCCGCGCTGCCGCAGGAAGGCCGAGACTTCCTCGGCGGCGGCCACGGTGAGCGTGTAGACGATGCCGGAACCCGGCAGTTCGCCGAGGTGGTCGGCGAGCCACGCCAGCCGGTGCGCGGCGTCGGGCAGCCGCAGTACGTGCAGGCTCAGGCTTTCCCGGTCCAGGGGGCCGCGCAGCACCAGCGCGTCCGGTGCGTCCGGGGAGCCGCCTGTGCCGAGCTGTTCGGCGACGTCGGCGGTCACGCGGGCGTTGGCGGTGGCGGTTGTCGCGAGTACGGGAACACCGGGCGGCAGGTCGGCCAGCATGGTCCGCAGCCGCCGGTAGTCCGGCCGGAAGTCGTGTCCCCAGTCCGAGATGCAGTGGGCTTCGTCCACCACGAGGAGCCCGGTGGCGGCGGCCAGCCGGGGAAGGACCTGGTCGCGGAAGTCGGGATTGTTGAGCCGCTCCGGGCTGACCAGCAGAACGTCCACGTCACCGGCCGCGATCTCGGCCTGGACGGTGTCCCACTCCTCGGTGTTCGACGAGTTGATCGTCCGGGCGTGGATGCCCGCGCGGGCCGCCGCCTCCACCTGGTTACGCATCAGTGCCAGCAGCGGGGACACGATCACGGTGGGTCCCGCGCCCCGCGCTCGCAGCAGTGCCGTCGCCACGAAGTAGACCGCTGACTTGCCCCAGCCCGTGCGCTGCACGACCAGGGCCCGGCGCCGCTCGGCGACGAGGGCCTCGATGGCCCGCCACTGGTCCTCGCGCAGCCGGGCGGCGCCCGAGGTGTCCCCGACGAGACGGGCGAGAACGGTGTCGGCGGCCGTCCGCAGTTTCTCGTTGCTGCTGGTGTGCTCCATGCGTCCATACAACAGGACAGGACCGACAGCCCGCGCAGGCTGTGGACAACGCACAACTACCAACCCCAAGTGTGACGTGTCCCTGATCGGACTTATCCACAGGGTCAAGCGGAGTCTCGCAATCCGCGAGATCGTCACCGCATGACGAACCACAGCGACACGACCGGCCCCTCCGACAACGGCGACATCACCGCGGCCACGGGAGACATCTCCCTCGACGCCCCGGCCTTCGGCGACCACCAGGTCACCCTGCGCACCCCCGCCGAACTCGCCGACGCCCTGCCCTACCTCCTCGGCTACCGCCCGGAGGACAGCATCGTCCTGGCCGCCCTCACCGACGACCACGGCCGCGGCAGGTTCGGCGGCCGGGCCAGGCTCGGCATCCCCGCCACCCCCGACGACTGGCCTTCCGCCGCCCGCCAGCTCGTCCACGGCCTGATCACGGGCGGCGAACGCCGGGGCGCCCGCCCCGGACAGATGGTCGCCTACCTCTGCCAGGAACCCCGGGCCGGCGAATCGGGACGACAGGTCATGGAGCGGTTACGGCCCCTCGCCCACAAGGTCCGCCTCGAATGCGGCGCCCTTGACGTGCCCGTGGTCGAGGCGCTGTGCATCTCCGGCGGACGCTTCTGGTCGTACTGCTGCGACAACGAGGTGTGCTGCCCCGCGGACGGAACCCCCATGGGCCTGCCCGGCACCTCCGTGATCGCCGCCGCGGCCACCTACGCAGGCATCCAGGTCCGCGGCACCCTGCGCGAACTGCGCGCCCGGCTCCTCCCGAGGGAGGACGCACTGGCGCTCGAACAGGAAATCGCCCTCGACACCGCCGGCCTGACCCTGGTCTCCCGCATGCTCGACGACGCAAGCCGCGCCGAAGTCGCCGAAGAGACCGTCCGCCTCGCCGAACGGATCATGAGCCGATTCGCTGCGGCACCACCCGCGGCCGGCCCCGCCACCGCGGATCTCCACGACGACGAACTGCTCGCACCCGACGAGGCGGCGGCCCTGATCCTCGGCATCCAGGACCGCGCGACACGCGACCGCGCCGCCGAGTGGATGGAGGGCGACGAGGCCGGTCCCGCCCTCCGCCTCTGGCGGGCCCTCGCCCGGCGCTGCGCGGGCCCGTACGGCGAACACGCCGCCGCACCCCTCACCCTCGCCGGCTGGGTCGCCTGGTCCACCGGTGACGAACTGGAGGCCAGGGAAGCCCTCGCCATGGCCCTCGGCGCCGACCCCGAATACCTCTTCGCCCGCCTCCTGCACCAGGCCTGCAACCAGGGCCTCGACCCGGAAGCGGTCCGCCGCTGCCTGCGCGCGGAACGCGCGGGACGCGGAGACCGCCGAACCGGCCGCCCCGGAGGCACCACGGCGACGACACCGGATGCGCACCAGGCACGGGAAGAGACGACCACCGCCGCGCCCCGCCACACCCCCGCAGAAGCTCCGAAGACCAACCACAGCCGCCTGAGGACCCGCCCCGCGAGCGCCGCCGCGAACCGGAACCGCACCCCGCGCGGAACCCGCCCCCGAGACACCCGCCCCCGCTCCGCCCGAAGGCGC
>DASTDN010000059.1:0-9899 GCA_035710365.1 Streptomyces sp.
CGCCTGGCTCGCCGACCACGCCCTGGCCGGGGTCGCCCTGCTCCCCGGAACCGCCTTCGTCGACATGGCCCTGCACGCCGCCGGGGTCGTGGGCTGCGCGAGTGTGGACGACCTGAGTGTCGAGGCCCCGCTGCCGGTGCACGGCGCCGTCCGGCTCCAGGTCGTCGTGGACGAGCCCGACCCCTCCGGCCGGCGCCGCGTGAGCGTGTACTCGCAGGCCGAGACCGATGCGGAGGAGCAGGCGGGGGGAAGCGGCGCGTGGGTCCGGCACGCCGTCGGCGTCCTGTCCCCCGGTGCGGCTCCCGATCCGGGGCGGGCGCAGTGGAGCCGGGCGGCCTGGCCGCCGAGCGGGGCCGCACGCGTGCCCGCGGCGGAGCTGTACGACCGCTTCTCCGCGCTGGGCTACGAGTACGGCGAGGTCTTCGCAGGGGTCGAGGAGGTGTGGCTGCGCGAGGGCGAGGTGTTCGCCGAGGTGCGCCTGCCCGAAGGGGCGACGCCGGACGCCGGACGGTTCGGGGTGCACCCCGCGCTCCTCGACGCGGCCCTGCAACCCTGGCTGCTCGGCGACTTCGTGCCGCGGCCCGGCGAGGGTGACGTCCTGCTGCCGTTCGCCTGGCGAGGCATCACCCTGCACGCGACCGGAGCCGAAGCGCTGCGGGTCCGTCTGGGCCCGGCGACCGAGGACGGGGCCGTGTCGCTGGAGGCCGTCGACCTCACCGGCGCCCCGGTGCTGACGCTGGACGCGCTGCTGCTGCGTCCGCTGGCGCGGGACCGGCTGGCGGAACTCGTCGGGGGCGAGGGCGGGGGCACGGGCGCCCCGACGTCCGTACCGCTGTATCACGTCACCTGGCGGCCCCTCGCGCTCACCACCCAGCCCGGAACACCGCTGCCCGCTCCGCTCGCGACCCCGGTCCCGGGCGCCTCCGTTCCGGGCGCCCCCGTCCCGGCCGTCCCGGTCCCGGGCGCGGTCCTCTCGGCGGCCACCGGCGTCTTCGGGTCCTCGTCGTCCGGCGCGGCCCGCCGGTGGGCGGTGATCGGGCAGGGCGGGTTCGCCGCACGGCACGCGGCGGCCGGCCCCGGCACGGGGTGCGTCGGGATCTTCCCCGACCTGGACACCCTGCGTACGGCCATGGACGCCGGGACCGACCGCCCCGACGTCGTCCTCGCCGACTTCGCGGCCGAACCGCCGGCCGGGCCACCGCACGGGCCCGCGCCGCACGAAAACGCACCGCACGAAAACGCGCCCCACGCACACGCACCGGACGGGACCGCACCGGACCCGACCGCACCGGACGGGACCACGCCCCACGGGACCGAGCCCCACGGGACCGCGCCGCAAGGTGAGGTTCTCGCCCGCCGGGTACGGGACACCGCCCGGCGAGGACTCGCCCTCGTACAGGGCTGGCTGGCCGACGAACGCCTCGCCGGTGCCCGCCTCGCCGTCCTCACCCGGAACGCCCAGGACGCCGTACTCACGCAGGACGCCCGGGACGCCGTACCGGCGGAGAGCACCCCGGCCGCCCGCATGGCGCGGGCCCGGCCGGACGTGGCCGGGGCGGCCCTGTGGGGACTGCTGCGGTCGGCGCAGACCGAGCACCCCGACCGTTTCGTCCTCGTCGAGCACGACGGGCAGGACGCCTCGTACCAGGCGCTGCCCGCCGCACTCGACAGCGGGCTCCCGCAATGCGCCCTGCGTGCGGGAGAGGTACGCGTCCCCGGGCTGGCGGTCCTGCCGACGGCGGGAGGAGCCGTCCCGGCTTCCGCGAGCGACGCCCGGACGCAGGAGGGGGACGGCACCGGCGGCACCGTCACCGGCACGGTGTTCGACCCCGGCGGCACCGTGCTCGTCACCGGAGCCACGGGCACCCTGGGCAGCCTGCTGGCCCGGCATCTCGTCACCGCGCACGGCGTACGGCACCTGCTGCTGCTCAGCCGCAGCGGGCGCGACGCCGACGGGGCCGCCGAACTGGAACGCGACCTCGCCGCCCTGGGCGCCGAGGCCCGGCTCCTGGCCTGCGACGCGGCGGACCGGGCGGCGCTCGCCGAGGCCCTCGCCACCGTCCCCGCCGCGCACCCGCTCACCGCGGTGATCCACACCGCGGGCGTCCTCGACGACGGCGTGGTGGAGGCCCTGACCCCCGAACGGCTCGACCGCGTACTGCGCCCCAAGGCGGACGCCGCGCTGAACCTGCACGACCTGACCGCGGGCCTGCCCCTGAAGGCGTTCGTGCTGTACTCCGGGGCGGTCGGCCTGCTGGGCGGCGCCGGGCAGGCCAACTACGCGGCGGCCAACTCCGTCCTGGACGCCCTCGCCCGGCACCGGCACGCCGAGGGACTGCCCGCGCTGTCCCTGGCATGGGGGCTGTGGAGCGCGGCCAGCACCTTCACCGGCCATCTCGGCGAGGTGGACCTGCGCCGCATGGAACGGTCCGGCATCCTGCCCCTGACGACCGAGCAGGGCCTCGACCTGTTCGACCGGGCCCTCGGCGCCGCCGCGACCGGCGACGCGCCGCAGATCTGCGTGATGCGGCTGGACACGGCGGCCCTGCGACGACGGGCCGCCGAGCACGACACCGGGTCCGGGGACGCGGCGGCGCCGGTACCCGTCCTGCTGCGTCCGCTGCTGGCACCCCCGGCCGGACGACGCGGAGCGGCGCGTATGGCGGGACGCGGCGGGCGGGCGGCGTCCGCGACCGCCGGTGGGCCGAGCCGCGCGGAAGCGCTGCGTGCCCGGCTGGCCGGGCTGGACGCGGCCGCGCGGCGGGACGAACTCCTCACCGTCGCCCAGGCCGAACTCGCCGGCGTGCTCGGCTTCGCCGAACGGGCCTCGGTCGACCCCGGCCGTTCCTTCCGCGAGATCGGCCTGGACTCGCTGACCGCCGTCGAACTGCGCAACAGGCTCGCCGCCGTCACCGGACTGCGGCTGCCGCCGGCCCTGGTCTTCGACCACCCCGACCTCGACTCGCTCGCGGGCCGCCTCGTGGACCTGCTGGCGACGGAGGGCCAGGACGACGCGGGCGCCGCCGCACTGTCGGGCATCGACGCGCTGGACCGGGCGGTGCGCGCGATGGCGGCCGACGACCTGCGGCGCGACGCCGTACGCCGACGCCTCACGGAGCTGCTCGACGCGGTCGGCGACGCGTCCCGCGATCCCTCCCGAAGCAGCCTCCGAGACCGGGACGGGGACCGGGGCAGGGGCCGGGACGGAGACCGGGACCGAGGCCGGCTCCGCGGCGCGCGGCCGGACCCCGAACTGCTGGGCCGTCTGGACGCCGCCTCCGACGACGACCTGTTCGCGTTCATCGAAGACCAGCTCTAGGCGGCGGACGCGGGCCAGGGCCCGCGACGCCCCCCACACCCCCGCCCCACCGGAACGCGCCCCGGCAGGCGCCCGCGTACCCATACCAGTGACAGGCCAGGAGGGTCCGGTCGATGACGGCCAACGACGACAAGATCCGTGACTACCT
The DNA here is from genome assembly GCA_035710365.1 of Streptomyces sp. Taxonomy (GTDB): domain Bacteria; phylum Actinomycetota; class Actinomycetes; order Streptomycetales; family Streptomycetaceae; genus Streptomyces. The sequence goes on from DASTDN010000059.1 coordinate 3,468, forward strand.
GAAGCGGGTCGTCGCCGAACTGCACAGCACACGGCAACGGCTGAACGCCCTTGAGGACGACGCCCGCGAACCCGTCGCCGTCGTCGGGATGAGCTGCCGGCTGCCCGGCGGCGTCACCACCCCCGAGGGCCTGTGGGAACTCGTCGACTCCGGCACCGACGCCGTCTCGCCGTTCCCCGACGACCGCGGCTGGGACCTCGACGCGCTGCACCACCCGGAACCGGGCGCCGTCCCCTCCCGCGAGGGCGGCTTCCTCCACGACAGCGCCGACTTCGACGCGGAGTTCTTCGGCATCAGCCCGCGGGAGGCCCTCGCCATGGACCCGCAGCAGCGGCTCCTGCTGGAGACGGCCTGGGAGGTGTTCGAGAGGGCCGGCATCGACCCGGCCGCGGCCCGCGGCTCACGCACCGGGGTGTACGCGGGCGTCATGTACCACGACTACGGCGCCCGGCTGAACGAGATCCCCCCGGGCCTGGAGGGCTACCTCGTCAACGGCAGCGCGGGCAGCATCGCCTCGGGCCGCATCGCCTACACCCTCGGCCTGGAGGGGCCCGCCGTCACCGTCGACACGGCCTGCTCGTCGTCCCTGGTCGCCGTGCACCTGGCGGTGCGTTCGCTGCGGCAGCGGGAGTGCGACATGGCCCTCGCGGGCGGCGCGACCGTCCTGGCCACCCCCGACCTGTTCGTCGACTTCGCGCGCCTGCGCGGCCTCGCCTCCGACGGGCGCTGCAAGGCGTTCTCCGACGCGGCCGACGGCACCGGCTTCGCCGAGGGCGCCGGAATGCTCCTGCTGCAACGACTGTCCGACGCGGTGGCCGAGGGCCACCCCGTCCTCGCCGTGATCCGCGGCTCCGCCGTCAACCAGGACGGCGCCAGCAACGGCCTCACCGCCCCCAACGGCCTCGCCCAGCAACGGGTGATCCGCGAGGCGCTCGCCGACGCCGGCCTGGGCCCCGACCAGATCGACGCGGTGGAGGCGCACGGCACCGGCACCCGGCTCGGCGACCCCATCGAGGCCCAGGCCCTGCTGCACACGTACGGCACGGCCCGCAGCCCCGAACGGCCGCTGTGGCTCGGCTCGCTGAAATCCAACATCGGCCACACCCAGGCCGCCGCCGGCGTGGCCGGCGTCATCAAGACGGTCCTGGCGATGCGGCACGGACGACTGCCCCGCACCCTGCACGTGACCCGCCCCTCCAGCCGCGTCGACTGGTCGCAGGGCGCGGTGGAACTCCTCACGCGGGGCCGTGACTGGCCCGGCCCGGCAGACGCCCCCCGCCGCGCCGGCGTGTCCTCCTTCGGCGCCAGCGGAACCAACGCGCACCTGATCATGGAAAGCGCCCCGGACCACCACACCGCCCCCGGCCCCCACCACGCCCCGGGCGGCGACGGCGCCGGCACCCCGGGCACCGCCGCGTGGCTCCTGTCCGGCCGGACCGGGGCGGCGCTGCGGGCCCAGGCCCTGAAGCTCCACGACCACCTCGCCGCACGCCCCGACGTGTCACCCGCCGCCGTCGGACGCACCCTGGCCCGCTCCCGTACGGCCTTCGAACACCGGGCCGTCGTCCTCGGCGAGGACACCCCCGAACTCCTGCGCGGCCTCTCACGGCTGGCCGGCGGCACGACACACGACCCCCGGCTGATCACCGGCCGGGCCGTGCGCGGCCGCCGCACCGCGTTCCTCTTCACCGGGCAGGGCAGCCAGCGACCGGGCGCCGGACACGGGCTCTACGAGCGGTACGAGGTGTTCGCCCGGGCCCTGGACGCCACGGTCGCGGAACTCGACCGGCACCTGCGTCCCCACCCGCACACGGACCACCCGCTGCGCGACGTGATGTTCGCGGACCCGGGCAGCGCCACGGCCGCTCTCCTCGACCGCACCGAGTACACCCAGCCCGCCCTGTTCGCCCTCGAAGTGGCCCTCTTCGAGCTGGTGAGCGCGTGGGGCCTGCGCCCCGGCGCGCTCCTCGGGCACTCGGTCGGCGAACTGGCCGCCGCGCACGCCGCCGGAGTGCTCGACCTGCCCGACGCCGCCCGCCTGGTGGCGGCGCGGGGCAGGCTGATGGGGGCGCTGCCGCCCGGCGGCGCCATGACGGCCGTCGAGGCCGCGGAGGAGGAGGTCGAGGAGTCGATCGCCGCGCTCACGGCCCGCCGGCCGGCGGCGCGCATCGCCGTCGCCGCCCTCAACGGGCCCGACGCCACCGTGGTCTCCGGCGACGAGGACGCCGTCACCGAACTCGCCGCCCTCTGGCGGGACAGGGGCCGCCGCACCAGGCCGCTGCCCGTCAGCCACGCCTTCCACTCGCCGCACATGGACGACGCCCTCGAACCCTTCGCCCGCGTCGCACGCTCCGTCTCCTACGCCGAGCCGCGCATCCCGGTCGTCTCCAACCTGACCGGAGACACGGCGCCCGCCGCGGACCTTTGCACCCCCGAGTACTGGGTGCGCCACGCCCGCGGGGCCGTGCGCTTCCACGACGGTCTCCGCACCCTCCGCGGACAGGGCTTCGACACCTTCGTCGAACTGGGACCGGACGGCGTACTGTCCGCCCTGGCCCGCGACTTCCTGCGCGAGGAGGAGACACCGGCCGGCGCCCAGGAACCCCCTCGGGACACCGACCCGAGCGGCGACGAACGCCCCGTGCTGACGGTGCCGCTGCTGCGCCGCGACCGCGACGAGACGCTCACCGCCCTCGGCGCCCTGGCCACCGTCCACACCCACGGCGTCCCCGTCGGCCTCGCCGCCGCGCACGGAACCGGCGACGGGCCCGCCGCCGACCTCCCCACCTACGCCATCCAGCGCACCCGCTACTGGCTGGACGCCCCCGCCCCGGCCGCCGACCCCGCCACCACCGGCCTGGCCCCGGCCGGGCACCCCTTGCTCTCGGCCGCCCTCGACCTGCCCGACGCAGAGGGCACCGTACGCACCGGTCTGCTCTCGGCCCGCACCCACCCGTGGCTGGCCGACCACCGGGTACGGGGCCGGATCGTGGTGCCCGGCGCGGCCCTCCTGGACATCGCCGCCCACATGGGCGCCGAGGCGGGCTGCCCGCGGGTCGCCGAACTCACCTTCGCCACCCCCCTCGTCCTGCCCGACCACGGCGAAGGCGTCCGGCTGCGCGTCACGCTGAGCGGCCCCGGCGCCGACGGCACCCGCACGCTCCGCGTCGACTCCCGGCCCGCCGCCGACGCCGCTCCCTCGGCGGCCGGCACCCCCGCCGCCTGGACCCGGCACGCCTCCGGCACCCTCGCCCCCCACACCGGGGAAGCCGATACCGGGGAAGCCGATACCGAGGGAGCCGATACCGAGGGAGCCGGCACCCAGGGAGCTGGCACTCAGGAAACCGACCCCGAAGGAGCCGAGACCGCCCGCGCGGCGGCGGAACTGCTGGGGGTCTGGCCGCCCGCCGGTGCCACACCCGTGGCCGTCGGCCCTGACGCCGTCACGGCCGAGTACCGGCGCCTCGCCGACGGGGGCGTGACGTACGGCCCCGCCTTCCGGGGACTGCGCGCCGTGTGGCGGCGCGGCGACGAGATCTTCGCCGAGGTCCGCCTCCCCGACCAGGCGATCGCCGAAGCCTCCCGCTACGGCATGCACCCCGCACTGCTCGACGCCCTGGCACACGCCACCGGATGCGGCGAACCGTCCACCGGCGGGCCCCACGGGCTGCTGCCGTTCTCGTGGAGCGACGTACGCCTCCTCGTCCACGGCGCCGACTTCCTGCGCGTCCGCACCGCCCCGGCGGGACCCGGCGCCGTGACCGTCGCGGCCGCCGACCCGACGGGCCGGCCCGTCCTCACCGCCCGCGCCCTCACCCTGCGCCCCCTCCCGGCGCACGTCCCGGCGGAGCCCGACGGCACCCCGCTGTACCGCCTGCGGTGGGCGCCGGCCACCGCCGCGGCCGGACCGGCGGCAGGGGAGTGGGGCGTCCTCGGCGACCCCGACCAGACCCTCCTGGACGGCCTACGCGACGGCACCGGGGCCCCCGTACGGGCCTACGCCGACCCGGCCGCGCTCGCCGCCGCCGACGGACCCCTCCCCGAGTACGTCCTCGTGGACTTCGGCCATGGCGGCGGCGAACTCGCCGCGGGCGCCCACGACCTGGCCGCACGCGCGCTGACCGCGGTGCAGGACTGGCTGGCCCGGGACCGCTTCGCCGACACGCGACTCGTGGTGCTGACACACGGCGCGGTCGCCGCCGGGACGAGCACCGTCCGCCCGGCCGCGGCCGTCGTCTGGGGGCTGCTGCGCAGCGCCCAGAGCGAGCACCCCGGCCGCTTCGTGCTGGCCGACGCCGACCCGTCCGACCCGTCGGCCGCCCCGTACCGCCTGCTGCCGCGTGCCGTCGCGTCGGGCGCCACCCAACTCGCCCTGCGCGGCGAGGAGATCCTCGTGCCCCGGCTCACCCACGGCCCGGACGGGCGGCCCGCGGCCGCCGGTCACACACCGGCCGAACCCCTCGACGGCCCGCGGCACGCCGACGGCCCGGACGGGCGGCGTGCCGCGGCCGGCCACCCCCTCACAGCGCCCCTCGACGGACCCTGGCGCGCGGACGGCACCGTACTCGTCACGGGCGGCACCGGAACGCTCGGTGCGGCCGTGGCCCGGCATCTCGTGACCCGGCACGGCGTACGGAACCTGATGCTGGCCGGCCGACGCGGCCCGGACGCCCCCGGAGCCGCCGACCTGGCCGCCGAACTGACCGGCCTCGGCGCCGTCGTCCACGTCGTCCGCTGCGACGCGGCCGACCGCACGTCCCTCGCGGACGCGCTGGCCGCCGTCCCCGCCGCACACCCGCTCACCGGGATCGTGCACACGGCGGGCGTCCTGGACGACGGCATCGTCACCGCCCAGACCCCCGAACGCATCTCGGCCGTACTGCGGGCCAAGGCGGACGCGGTCACCCACCTGCACGAACTCACCCGCGGCCTGGACCTGACCGCCTTCGTCCTCTTCTCGTCCGCCGCGGGCACCCTCGGCAGCCCCGGCCAGTCCGGTTACGCGGCGGCGAACAGCTTCCTCGACGCGTTCGCCGCCTGGCGCCGAGCCCAGGGTTTGCCCGCCGTCTCACTGGCCTGGGGCCTGTGGGGCGACACCGGTGACGGCGGTGCCGACCGCGCCGGTGCCGTCAGGGGCGGCACCGACGGCAGCGCCGATGGCGTCGGTCGCGGCGGAGCGGGCGGAGCGGGCGGAGCGGGCGGCGAGGGCATGGGGGCCGGCCTGACCGCCGCCGACCTGGCACGGCTGCGCCGTTCCGGCATCCTCGCCCTCGAACCGGCCGAGGCACTGGACCTGTTCGACGAGGCGTGCGACCCCGCCACGACCGACGCCGTGCTGCTGCCGGTCCGCCTCGACCTGGCGGGTCTGCGCGCACGCTCGGCCCGCGGCACCGGACCCGGCGGCACGGTACCGGAGGTGCTGCACACCCTCGTCCCCCCGCCCGCCGGAACGGCCCCCTCGTACGGCACGGACACGCCGAGGACCGCGGCGAGCGGGACACCCGGCGACGCCACGCCCGGCACCCTGGCCGGCCGACTCGCCGGGAAGCCGCGCGCCGAGCGGCTCACCGCCATCAGGGAACTGGTACGCACCGAGATCGCATCGGTACTCGGACACGCCGACCTCGGACGCGTCCAGCTTCAGTTCTCCTTCAGGGAAGCCGGATTCGACTCGCTGACGGCCGTCGAACTCCGCAACCGGCTCACCGCGGTCACCGGCACGAGGCTCCCCGCCACGCTGGTCTTCGACCACCCGACGCCCACGGCGCTCGTCGACCACCTGGAGCGGGAACTGCCCAAGGGCCCCGGGGACACCCCGGCGGACGTCCCGGCCGTCCTGGAAGCACTCGACCGGATCCAGGACGCCCTGGCAGACGCCGTCACCGACGACAGCGGACGAGCCCACGTCGCGAAACGCCTCCGGGAGCTGCTCGGCACGCTCGCCCACCACGGGCGGGACACCGCCCACCACGGGCAGGACCCGGGGCAGCTCCCCGACGAGCCGGGCGACGACGGGCCGTCCCTCGGCGAACGCCTCGCCACCAGCAGCGACGACGAACTCTTCGACCTCTTCGACAGCGACTTCCGCACCCTGTAGCCAGACCCGCCACTGCTCTCCCACCCCCTGCCGTCCGCCCCACATTCCTGGAGAACAGCACTGTGTCTTCCGCCTCGCCCGCCACCAACGAAGAGAAGCTCCGCGACTACCTCCGCCGCGCCATGACCGACCTCCACGAGGCACGCGAGCAGCTCCGCCGCACCGAATCGGCCAGGCACGAGCCGATCGCGATCGTGGGGATGGGGTGCCGGTTGCCGGGTGGGGTGTCGTCGCCGGAGGGGTTGTGGGACCTGGTGGTGTCCGGGGTGGACGCGGTGTCTCCGTTTCCGGTGGACCGGGGGTGGGACGTGGCGGGTCTGTATGACCCGGAGCCT
>DASTDN010000060.1:0-9853 GCA_035710365.1 Streptomyces sp.
GCGTGCGTGGTCCGGCGGGGGCGGGGTTCGGCGTCCCGTCGCCGGTCAGCGCCTCCACCGCCGCCTCGACACGCCAGCAGGCCGCGGCCAGCCGGGCGTCGTGGGAGGCGTCGGGGTCCGCGGCGACGGCCACCAGGCCGCGGACCTCGCGCGCGCAGTCGTCGAGGAGGCCGAGCACCCTGCGGGCCCGTGCCTTGCGGCCGCGCATCGGGTTGAGCGGGTGCACCAGCGGCGCGACCGACAGACGCACCCGGGTGAGCGACTGCTCCAGCTCGGCGACGCCCAGTGCGGAGTCGCCGGCACGGAGCGCCTGGCCGGTGGCGAGGCGGGCCGTCGCCTCGGCGGTGCAGGCGTGGACGCAGCGCAGCGCCCGCTGGATCCACGCGTCGGTGACGGCGTGCGTGGTGACGGGCAGGACGAGCAGCACGGCGAGGGCCGCGCCCAGCGCCCCCACCGCGGTCTCCACCAGCCGCAGCGCGAGCAGCGCGGGTTCGAGGACGCCGAGAAGGCCGTAGAGCAGTTCGGCGAGGAGGGTGACGCAGAGCATCATCCAGGTGTAGGACACGGCGGCCGTGTAGAAAATCCCGAAGACGCAGACGGCGGCGAGCACGGCCGTGGGCAGGGCCGCGCCGTCCACGGGCAGCGCGACGAGGACCCCGAGGCCGATGCCGATGACCGTACCGAGGACGCGCCGGAAGCCGCGTACCAGCGCCTCGCCGCGCGAGGTGGTGTTGACGAAGATCCACCAGGTGGCACCGACGGCCCAGTACCAGCGCTGCCCCGACACCACCTGGCCCACAACGAGGGCGAAGCCCGCACCGGCGGTCGCCTGGATCGCCTGGCGGGTGGTCACGCGGGCCAGGCCGCTGCCGCCGGGCGGGGCGAGGAGCGCGGGAGACGGCGGGAGGCGGCGCTCGTAGCACCAGAGGCCGAAGCGGACGGCGGCGGCGGTCAGGACGGACAGGACCACGGACGCGGACAGCTCGGGTAGCCGGCCGGGGGTGGCGTGCAGGAACTGCGCCACGAAGAAGGTCATGAACGCGAACACGCCGAGGCTGTGCCCGCGCGGCCCCCAGCGGCGGGCATGGACTCCCGCGCCCACGACGGCCAGGAAGGCCAGGTCACGTGCGACAGGATGGGCGTGCAGTTCCACGGCCAGGGCGAGGACGGGCAGGCCCGCGGCGGGCAGCAGCGCGGTGGTGACGGCCTGCCCGCGGACTGTGGGGTCGGTGACGGTGAACAGGGCGAGCAGCGCGGCGAGCCCGCCGGTGACGGCACCCTCGACGGAGTGCCCGGCGAGGCCGCACACGACGACGGCGAGCCCGATGCCGAGAACGGCCCGGGCCGCGGACCGCAGCCGGATCCGTGCCGGGTCCGGCGCGACGAACACCCTCTTCAGCACTGACGACCGCCCCCTTCGGACACCCGGATGAGGACCGGCCCGCACGAGCGCATGCGCCCGGGTACGGAGACCGGTATGGGTGTACGGGCCATGAATGCCCGCACGAAAAAGGCGCCGCGGGGTCCGCAGCGCCATCGACACCGGTATTGGAGCATTCCTTCCCCCGTCGGCTCAACTCGGCGCTTCCGGGATGGTCCATTGGCACAGCAGGGAGGGCGGGTGATCTACCAGGGGCGGGCCAACGGTCCAGCTCGGCCCTGGGGCGGTGGCCGCCGACCGGGCGCCGGCGGGGCGCCGGGGCTCGCAGGCGGGGCGCCGTGGGCTGCGGCGGAGCGCCGTAGTCGCGGGTGGAGCGCCGTGGGCCGTGGGCGGAGCGCCGTGAGCCGCGAGCCGAGCGCCGTGGGTACAGTCTCTGGTGTCGTTCGACGATCACCGGTGCGGGAGGAGGGTGGTGTCATGGCCGTCGACGAACTCGACACCCGGGTCCTGCGGCTCCTGCTGGAGCAGCCGCGGACGAGCGTGCGGGAGTACGCCCGCATCCTCGGGGTGGCGCGCGGCACGCTCCAGGCCCGCCTCGACCGGCTGGAGCGGGACGGCGTCATCACCGGAACCGCCCCCTCCCTGTCCCCCGCCGCGCTGGGCCACCCGGTGCTGGCGTTCGTGCACATCGAGGTCACCCAGGGGCACCTGGACGACGTGGGTGAGGCGCTGGCCGGGGTGCCGGAGATCGTGGAGGCCTTCTCGATCACCGGCGGCGGTGACCTCCTGACCCGGGTCGTGGCGCGGGACAACGCCCATCTGGAGGACGTGGTCCAGAAGCTGATCAGCCTGCCGGGCGTGGTTCGCACCCGCACGGAGATCGCACTGCGCGAACGCGTCCCGCACCGGCTGCTGCCGCTGGTGGAGTCGATCGGGGAGACGGCCCGCGCCTGATCGCCCGCACCGCGGCGCCCCGGCCGCCCGGTTCACCGGTCCGGCTCGCCCGCCCGGTTCGCCGTCTAGGACCGTCCTCGCGGCTTGCCGCGGCGGGCGCCTCTGGGAGCGGGGGCCGAGCCGCGGCGCGTGCCGCCGCCCTTCCCGCCTGCCGTTTTTCCGCCGCCCGCCCTGCCCGCGCTCCCCTTCCTGGCCGTGCTGCCCGCCTTCTTGCCCGCGCTGCCCGCCGAGGGCTTGCGGTCGCCGGTGGCGGCCCGGGTGTCGACGGCGGGACGGGAACGGCCCCGGGTGCTGTTGACCGTGCGGCCCCGGACGATGCCGATGAAGTCCTCCACCTCGTCGGTCGTCGCCGCCTCGGGCCAGGACAGGACGACACTCGACTCGGGGGCGTGGGTGAGCGGCCGGTGCGTGAGGTCCTTGCGGTGGTGGAGCCGGGCCAGCGACAGCGGGACGACGAGCACGCCGATGCCCGCCGCGACCAGCTCCACCGCGTCGGCGGTCGTCGCGGGACGCTCCAGGGCGGGGCGGCCCGGCAGGCCCTCCGGCCAGTCCAGGACGTCGTCCAGCGGGTGCAGCACGATGTCGTCCGCCAGGTCTTCGGGGGACACCTCGTCGGCCGCCGTCACCAGATGGTCCCTGGGCACGACGACGACGGTCTGCTCGGTGTAGAGGGGGATCGCGCTGAGGACCGTACGGTCCACCGGCAGCCGGACCAGTCCGGCGTCCGCGCCGCCGTCCACCAGCAGGTCCCGCGCCTCGGTGGGGGGCGCCTGGTGCAGGATCAGCGGGGTGTCGCGGTGCCGCTCGTTCCACACGCGGAGCCACTTGTCGGGCGTCACACCGGGGACGTACACCAGCCGGAACGAGGGGGATTCTGCCGAGCCTGTCACCGGGCCAGGCTACCCGGCGTGGTCCGGAACCGGTCACGCGCTCGATACGCTGGGCGTCATGAAGTCGCACCAGAGCACCCAGACGATGAAGCCCGCGACCGCGGCGAAGAAACTGGGTGTGTACCTTGAGGCCACCCCCGCCGAGTTCCGTGAGGGTGTCGTCTCGCGCGCCGAGCTGAACGCCCTGCAGACCGATCCGCCCGAGTGGCTGCGGGAGCTGCGGCGCACCGGCCCGCACCCCCGGCCGGTGGTGGCGGCCAGGCTCGGCGTGTCGATCTCGGGCCTCGCGCGCGGCGGTGTCAACGAGCCGCTGACCACCGAGCAGATCGAGGCGCTCAGGGAGGAGCGCCCCGAGTGGCTGGAACGGGAGCGCGCCACGCAGGCCGGCGTCCGCAAGGAGGCCGAGCGGCTGAAGGAGAAGCAGAGGGAGAAGCAGGAGAAGGGCGAGGGCGGCCGGGACTAGCCGGGCCGCGGGTGGTTCGCGGGGCCCTTCGGCCCCGCGAACCACCCTTCTTGCTGCTCTCAGCTATTGGGCACCCTCAGCCTGTCCCAGCTTGTCCGGCCGGGGATACCGTCGGCGTCCTCACCGGTGTAGCCGAGCTTGGTCTGCCAGGCCGCGTAGGAGCGGCGGTCGGAGTCGGTCCACTCGGGGCCGGGACCCGCCTCGTAGTGGCCGCAGCCCTCGGCGACCAGCCGTCGGCCCATCGCCGTGACGACCGGGGAGCGCTGCCCCTCGTGGAAGAACGCCGAGCCCGGGAACGGCTCGTACGACGGCTCCGGTTCGGGAGTCGTGCCGCCGCTCCCGCCCCCCTTGAGCCGGGCGGCGATACGTTTGCGCATGCCGTCCATGGTGAAACCGCGCGGGTCCTGCTTGCCCGGCTGCCACTCCTTGTGCCCGATGACGGACCGCTCGCTCCAGCCGTGGTGGCGGCATATCGCGGCGGCGGCCTTCTCGATGGCCTCCTTCTGCGCCTCGGGCCAAGGGTCCTTGCCGTCGCCGAGGTTGACGCACTCGAAGCCGTAGAAATGCCGGTTGCCGTCCGTGCCGGCCTCGTTGTCGGCCGGCAGACTCGTCTCGTTGATCACGGCGCGCAGGACGTCGCCGTCGCCGAGACCCGCGTGGTTGGCGCGGCCGTTGCCGACGAGGTGGACGTGGCCCTTCTTGTCTATGACGCCGTGACAGAGCGGGCCCGGCAGGCCGGAGTAGCCGTTGTAACAGATGTCCACGGAGGCGTCGGTGCCCGAGGTGACGGTGTGATGGATCATCACACCGTTCATCGGGCCCCAGGGTCCCTTGCTGTTGCGGTTGTGGGTGCGCCAGTTGCGGACCTCGTGGACCGTCAGGCCCTCGGCGCGCAAGATCTCCACCATTCTGGATGCGCTCAGCGGCTTCGCCATCGCTCGTCTCCTTCCACTGCGGCCTCGGCCTCTGCTTGATCTGTCACCTACCCCGGCGGGCTAGCCTCAGCGGGGGTCCTCCCTGCGGGCTCGCTTCAGCGTCGGGTCCTCCCTGCAGGTTCGTTCCTCCGCCGCGAGCGAGTCGAATCGCCTACTCGCCTCGCTGGCTCGTCGGCTCGTCGGCTCGTCGGCTCGTCGGCTCGTCGGCCACGGTCACGCTGCGGGCCGGTGGCCCGAAGGCGGTCTCGGCGTGGCGATCGTGCACAGGGCCCGAGGACAGACCGGCGGCGCAGCGCTCGTGGGCCTCGTCCTCGGTGTCGTGGACCCGCAGGGTGAAGGTGCCCAAGGTGTCTTCGGGACAGTGCGCGTCGTGGCCGACGGGGACGCGCAGGCCCTTCGCCCCGGCTCGGGGCTCCTTGGCGGGCTTCTCGGCGGACTCCTCGGAAAGGAGGCACTCGCTGTGGCTCTGGCTGAACTTCTGGGCGGTGTGGGTGGACTTCGGGGTGGCGCAGGCGACCTTGGCGTTGCCACACCCGGCGACACGGATGACGGCAGTGACGGTGCCGCCGTTCGGGACTGGCTGGTGCGCGGCCATCTGCATTCCTCCTCACTGCCCCTGTCACGGGCATCACTGTCCCTGTCACGTGCACCGGGCACCGGGCACCGGGCACCGGGCACCGGCGCCAGGAAAACAGCGGAGGAAGAGGTTGCGCAGCGATGCGAGCCCGGTACCGCGACCATGGCGACATGGACGGGCCGACAGCTCGCTCACGGCATCAGTTCCCCCGTCTGCGCCCCGGGCGGTCAGCCGCACGGGCCAAGCGCGGCGCCGCACTGTTTGCCCGCTTGTGACTTCTGATGCTCAGATACTCGATCTACCTTCTTCCAAGGTGAGTCACGACAACAAGGCATCTTCCGGCCATCTGGTATGGAGGCACCAAGAAGGGAACTTCCCGACATTTTTACGGCACACACACGCGCGCCTTGTGTGGCCGGTCCGCGCCTTCCCGCCCTCGCCCGCCGCACCCACCGGACGCGCCGCCGGTCACTACTCCGAAGGGCGGTGCACGCCCGCGCGACCCTCTCCTTACGCCCACCTCCCGAGCTGTCCGGTTTCATGTGGCTGAGGTGATCGCGGGGGCGTTGTGGGGCGCTGCCGGGGCGTCGGCGGAGGGGCTGCGCGGGTCACGGTGAGTGTTCCGCCGGGGCGCCCGGTCTGGTCTGCCAGCCTCCTCTGCCCGGCTGGCCCGACCCTCCCTGCGACCTGGCTCCCTCCGCTCGGCTTCGTTCGCCGTGCGTCAGAGGGTGCCCGCGGCGCGCAGCGCGGAACCGGTGTCGAGGCCGAGCCGGGACGCCAGGGTGAGGGCGTCCTCGAAGGTCACGTCGGGCCCGGCCAGCCGGGCCGCGGCGAGGCCGGGCGGGAGGGTGTCGTCGCGGAGCAGCACCGCCCACTGTCTCTGGTCCAGTGCGAGATAGCGCAGGTGCGGCAGGCCGGCGAGGGCGGTGAGATCGGGGACGTCGGCGCCTTCGAGGTCGAGGCCGTGCAGGCGCGGCAGGTCCCGCAGGGGGGTGACGTCGGCCGGTGCCGTGGTGCGCAGGTCGAGCGCGGCGAGGTGGGGGTGGCCCGCGAGGGGCGTGAGGTCGCCGCCGACGAGGCCGACGCGCAGCGACTCGACGGGCAGTTCGCGCACCGGCGTCAGATCGGCCGTCACGGAACGGTTGAGGTGCAGGCGGCGCAGCCCGGGCGCGGCGGTGAGCGGGCTCAGGTCGACCGGTTCGGCGGCGTCGTTGATGTGGATGGCCTGGAGGGTGTGCGGCACCTCGTCGGGGATGCGACCGATGATCTGCCGGGTGCCGTAGTCCCGACGGTGGTCCCTCAGCAGGTAGAGGTGTGCGGTGCCGTCGTCCGCCTTGTCGTGCTCGTACGCGTGGGTGCCGCTCTCCAGCAGGTCGATGTGTTCGCGGAGGAGGGAGGTGAGGGAGTCGGCGACGTACGCGGGTCCTTCGTGGTGGTAGTCGCGGCCGGTGACGATGATCTGGCCGGGGTGCCCGTGACGGGCCGGGGCCAGGTCCACGGCGAGGTAATTGCCGTCCTCGCCGCTGGCGAAGCGGATCCAGTCGGGGTGGCCCCCGCAGCGGCGGACCGTGTCGGCGGGGGTGGCGTCGAAGACCACGGAGTCCCACTCCAGGTCCCAGCCGTGCCAGGGACTTTCCCGTCCTTCCGCATGCTCGTGGACGAGGCTGTCCAGGGGCAGCCAGTGGTAGCCGTCGATCAGGTAACGGGAGCCGAGGCCGACGGCGTCACCGTCGGCGATCAGGTACAGCGCCTTCAGTTCGGCGGGCAGGGCCCGGCCGATGCGGCGTTCGGCTTCTTCGAGCGCTGCGATGGTGGCGGGCGGGGGCAACTCCTCGCGGTGGCCGAGGACCGCCGCGCGACGGTCGAGATACGTGTGGAAGAGCGCCGTGGCCGTCTCCGGGTCACCGGCCGGGGCGGCGGTGCCGGACTCCTGGCTCAGGCCGGACTGCGGGAGACGGCAGGCAGGGTCCAGGACGATCTGGTAGCCACCGAGCCCGCCCGTCACCCGGCCCACGGTCTCCTCGAACACCACGAGCCGGTGCTCGCCGGAGGGCAGGCAGTCCATTTCCCAGCTCGGGCGGTCCCAGCCGCGCTCCTCGCAGACCGGCTCGGCGAGTTCCGAGAGCAGGCCGTGCAGGCCGGGCAGTCTTCCGGCGTGGCGTGTTCCGCCGACCGTGTAGCCACCGGTCAGGCCGGTTCCCCAGCGGCCCGCGTGGCCGGACAGGACGGCCCGTGTCCAGCCCGGAGGCGCACTGCTGACGATCTCTCCGGCCATCCGGCATGCGACGTGCCCGATCTCCTCGGCCATCTCTTCCTGCCGTGCTCCGGCCATCCGCCGCTCCCCCGTCCCGGTCCCGACCATGTGCCGCTCCCCCCGTCGTCGATGACACTGATCATCGTGGCACGCGGCACTGACAACGCGGCCTTCACCTCCCTGACCAGCGACTTCGCGCGTGGTCAGCCATCGTCGGCGCCGCCCCGGCCCGTGGCCCTCCACTTCGGGCGCGGACAGCGGTCGTCGGCCCCGACCCGAGGCCGTCCGCAGCCGGGCCGTGCTACCCGAGGAACGACAACCGCACCTTGCGTTCCGCGTTGTCCACGTTCGTGTCCACCAGGCACACCGACTGCCATGTCCCGAGTTCCAGGCGACCGCCGAGCACCGGCAGCGTCGCGTGCGGCGGGACGAGGGCGGGCAGGACGTGGTCGCGGCCGTGACCGGGGCTGCCGTGGCGGTGCTGCCAGCGGTCGTCGGCGGGGAGCAGGGTGTGCAGGGCGGCGAGGAGGTCGTCGTCGCTGCCGGCTCCCGTCTCGATGACGGCGATACCGGCCGTGGCGTGCGGGACGAAGACGTTGAGGAGACCGTCGCGGCCGGCTGCCGCCTCCCGCAGGAAGGTCTCGCAGTCGCGGGTCAGGTCGACGACCCTCTCCTGGGAACCGGTCGAGACAGTCAGGACTCGGGTGGTGAACGCATCGGGCATGCCCTCATCCTGACGCAAGGAGGGTGCCGGGCGCGCCATCGACAGACCGGCCGGCGATACGGGCGGTCCACGTGCCGAGACGCCCGTTGACCGTGCGCACGACATCTGGCTACGTTCAGCCGCATGTTGCGTTCAGCCCTTCTCACCACGCGCGGTCATATTGACCTGCTGCGGGTGGCCTCCGCCGCGTGTCGCCGCGGCCGCTGACGCCTTTTGTTTCTGCTTCTGCCTCTTTTTTCTCGCCCCTCCGCCCTTTTCCCTCCCGGCGTTTCTCGCTTGCCTTGTCACCCCATCGCTGTCCATGCCTTGGCGGTACTCCAGGCACCCCTCGCCGAACCGGAGCCAAGGGCGGAGGAACAAGGAGTGAGGAACAAGGAGTGAGGGGCGGGGTCCGGGTCGTTCGTGTAGTGCGTCTGACGTCTCGTCTGCGTGCGGCCTCCGCAGGTCCGTGACTTTCGGCTGACCTCGCGGGCGGAACGGCACGTCGATGCGGTCGCCGAGGCGCGCCGGCCCGCGTGCCCCGCCTCTCTCCCCTCCTCTCCTCCTTTCCGTTTCCTCTCGCCGTCTCGCCTCCCCTGGAGTGCTCATGAGTGTCAGTCATGCCCCACCCGGCTCGCTCGCACCGGATATTTCCGCCATGTCACCATTGCCCGCCGATCTCGTCCGGCTCCTCCCCTCCTCCTCCCGTCGTACCCGCGTGCCCCGCTGGCTGCGGCGTACCACCGGGCCGCTTCTGCTGCTGGCGCTGTGGCAGGTCCTCAGTGGCAGTGGCGTGTTGGCGGCCGAGGTGCTCGCGTCGCCGGGGCGTATCGCGGAGGTCGGGCGGGAGATGCTGGCGGACGGTTCGCTGCCGTCGGCGATGGGGACCTCGTTGCGGCGTGTCGCGGCCGGGCTGCTGCTGGGGACCGTCATCGGTACCGGTCTCGCCCTGCTGTCGGGGCTGTTCCGGGTCGGTGAGGACCTGGTGGACGCGTCGGTGCAGATGCTGCGGACCGTGCCTTTCGTGGGGCTCATCCCGCTGTTCATCATCTGGTTCGGCATCGGGGAGGCACCGAAGATCGCCATCATCACGCTCGGTGTGACGTTCCCGCTCTATCTGAACGTCTACGCGGGCATCCGCGGCGTGGACTCCCAGCTCATCGAGGCCGGTGAGTCGCTGGGGCTGACGCGGTGGGGGCTGGTGCGGCATGTCGTCCTGCCGGGTGCGCTGCCGAACGCGATGACCGGTCTGCGCTATTCCCTCGGTATCTCATGGCTGGCGCTGGTTTTCGCCGAACAGGTCAACGCGGATTCCGGTATCGGGTTCCTGATGGTGCAGGCCCGGGACTTTCTGCGGACGGACGTGATCGTGGTCTGCCTGATCGTCTACGCGTTCCTCGGTCTGCTGGCCGATTTCACCGTCCGCTCTCTTGAAAGGCTGCTGCTGCAATGGCGACCGACATTCACCGGCCGGTGAAGGATCTCTCTCGGGAGGCTCGGGGAGACCGTCTCCGGGAAAGCCGGCATGTGGGGGATCGGGGCCCGGGCGGCGGGCAGGCCGGGCGGGCCGTGCACGTGAACGGACTGACGCGTTCCTTCGGCGGGCGCGCCGTCATCGACGATCTGCGGCTCGACATCGCGCCGGGCGAGTTCGTCGCGCTGCTGGGCCGGAGCGGCTGCGGCAAGTCGACGCTGC
>DASTDN010000061.1:0-2081 GCA_035710365.1 Streptomyces sp.
TTCAACTGGCCGTACGTGGCGCTGCTGCTCGGCGCGCTGGCCCTGTGCTGGGGCATCGGCACGCTGCGGGCCAAGCCGCGCACGCCCGGCCCGGACGAGAAGACGGCCGCGCCGGAGCACACCGGCCGCCCCCAGAGGACCGCGGCGATCAGCGGCCTCGTCATGGGGTCCCTGTCGCTCGCCCTCGTCGCCACGTCCTTCACGGCACAGCTCGTCTACAGCGAGTACTACACGTGCACGAACGACGCCCTCACCCACCAGTCGAAGGAAGCGTGCAGCGGCCTGCTCCCCGACGGCCTGCGGGGGGTACTGGGGACGGGCGACTGAGGCGAGGGGTTCGTTCCGGGGGCCGAGCGCTCCGAGGGGGTTCTCCGGGTGGAGGGGCTTCGGGGCGGTGGTGCCGTCCGTCGGTCCGGTCGTCGCCCGGTCCCTCTGCTCGGTTGCCGCCCGTCCGTCGGTCCGGTCGCGACGGGAACCCCCGGAGGACGCCGGAACCCGCCAGGGCGACCGTGTCAGTCCCGGCCCTGGCCCCCAGTGATTCCGTCCCGGTCCCGGCCCCGGGTGACCGCCATGCTCCCAACGGCACACGCTTTCCCGGCGTAACAGGCGAAGCATGGATGTGTCGCGCATTATATATTTATGCTCTTTTTCGCGCGAAGGGGCGAATCGTGACGCCGAGCCGCCTGCCGCCGCTTCCCCCTCCCGGGGAGCGACGACGCCTGCGCGAGGCCGCCGACCTGACGCGGACCCAGCTCGCGGCGCGGCTCGGCGTCCCCCGCGAGACGGTGCGCGCGTGGGAGACCAGCCGCAGGAAGCCGCGCGGCCGCCGCCGGGAGGCGTACGCGGAGCTGCTCACGGCCCTGGCCGCCACCGAGGCGGAACCGCGGGTGGAGCCCCAGGGGGAGACCCGGGTGGAGACCCGTACGGTGGTCGGCGCCGCGCCCACTGCGCCGCCGCCCCCACCGGCCGGTTCGCTCCCCCCGACCGGTCCGCTCCCCCGGGAGCCGTTGGCCGGGGGCCTGGTCCCGCCGGAGGCGCTGGCTCCGGGCCTCGCGTATGCCACGCCCGTGCCCGACGGCCCCCGCCCGCTGACGCCCGCTCAGGCCTTCGACGCGCTGTACGCCTCCTGCGTGCCCGCCCTCGTACGGCAGGCCTACCTGCTGACCGGGCGGCGGGCGCTGGCGCGCGAGGCGGTCGAGCGGGCTTTCCGGATGGCCTGGGAACGCTGGCCCGAGGTGGCCCGCGACCCCGACCCTGCTGGCTGGGTGCGCGCGGCGGCGTACGAGTGCGCGCTGTCGCCCTGGCACCGCTTCCGCCGCCGGCACCGGCGCCGCGAACCGCCGCCCGCCGATCCGCGGGACCGCGCCCTGCTCGACATGCTGCTCGCCCTCCCGCCCCGGCACCGCCGCACGCTCGTGCTGTACGACGGTGTCGGCCTCGATCTGCCCGAGACGGCGGCGGAGACGGAGGCGTCCACTCCGGCCGCGGCCGGCCGGCTGGTGCGGGCCCGTGAGTCGGTCGCCGCCCGGCTGCCGGACCTGTCGGACCCCGAGGTGCTGCACCGCCGCCTCGCCGGACTGGCCTCCGCCGAGCAGGCCCGGCCACGAGCCGCGGAGCCGCCCCGGGTGCGCTGGGCCAGCGAGAGCCGGGCCCGCTGGCGGACCCGGGCCGCGGTCGCGTTCACGGCCGTCCTGATCGGGACGACGGCGCTCGCGCTGCGGTCGGCCCCCACGCGGTACGAGGCGCCGCCCGTACCGCCCGCGCCGCCGCCCCGCGCGACGGTGGGCGGCATTCCGCCCCCGATCGCGCCCGGTCCGCAGCCGGACCGGGATCCGAAGCTGCGCCGCAAGCCGCCAGGCCGGGGGGCGGGCGGTCCGGAGCGGCTGGAACCGCTGCCCGACTGAGCCCCCCTTCCGCGCCCAGCCGGACGTGGCGACGGGCCCGTCCCCGGGTGGGGGCGGGCCCGTCGTCACGCCGTTACCGGCGGCCGGTTCAGCCGGCGAGGATCTCGCGGGCCAGCTTGGCGGTCTCGGTCGGCGTCTTGCCGACCTTCACACCGGCGGCCTCCAGGGCCTCCTTCT
>DASTDN010000062.1:0-2521 GCA_035710365.1 Streptomyces sp.
CGACGGCCCCGGCCCGGTGGAGCCGGAGCAGGCAGCGCCCCCGCGGCCCCGGCCCGTGCGCTTACCCCCCCGGCCCGCCCACGCCACGTGTGACCAGCCGAATGTCACAACTCCCCGTTATCCGCGCACTGTTGTGATGCCCGTGTGCATGGACGGCACGTGAGTGAGGCCGTCCGGAAAGGAAACGTCGGCATGGAACCTGTGATCGTCGGCGCGGTGGCGGCCGTCGCCATCAGCGTGGTCAACGGTGTGGTGAGGATCGTCCAACGGCACCTGAGCGCCCAGGTTGAGAGGGCGCGCATCACCGAGACGGGGCAGACCGAACGGATGCGCTGCCTCGCGGGACACCCCACGACGCGGATGCCCCGCCTCTCGCCGGTACCGGCCTCGGACGGACGCGGCGGGGGTGACGACCGTGGAGGACGCGCTGAGTACTGACGTCCCCACGGCCGATCGGCTGGAAACCGAGGTTCCGTTGCCGGGCATCCGGCTCGCCGGGGACCTGCACGACGAGCAGTACCCGGCCCTGGTCCGCTTCCTCCTCTATCACGGCGCGTCCTGGGTGGAAGCGCAGGACGCCGCCCAGGACGCCTTCACCCAGATGTGCGTGCCGGGGGTCACGATCACCCACCCGCGTGCCTGGCTTCGTACGGTGGCCTGGCGATCCTGGGTGAAACAGCAGGTCACTCTGGAAGAGGCCTGCGAGGACATGCCGGAGCCGCATCTGAGCATGCGCTGGCAGACCCCCGCCCACGCCGCCGAACTTGGAGAGGAGGAGCGCCGGGTGATCACGCTGCTGCTCCATCTCCCGGCCAAGCAACGCGCGGCCCTGGCCTGGCACATGGACGGTTTCACCACGGAGGAGAGCGCTCGCGCCATGGGCATCACCCCGGCCGCTGTGCGCCAAAACCTGGCACGGGCGCGGGCAGGGCTCAAGGCGGGCCTTGGCCTGGAGAACCGGTCCCCGCGAGCTGACGGGGAGGAACGGTGACCACGGACCCCCGTACGGACCCGCCACGCCGCCTCGACACCCTGGACGGCCTGCTGGCGGCGGTCCACCACAGGCTGGGCACCGCGGTTGCCGACCGGATCACCGCACAGGGCGGCCCTCCTGAACTGCGTTCCCCCGACCTCGCCCTGGACCGCCTCCTGGCCACGGCGCACCGCTCCATGGGGGCCGCCACCGCCCGGCGCCAGAGCTGCGAGAGCCGCAGCGTCCTCGCCTCGCCCAACCAGCCGTGCGACCCTCGTGGCCTGGCGCGC
The DNA here is from genome assembly GCA_035710365.1 of Streptomyces sp. Taxonomy (GTDB): domain Bacteria; phylum Actinomycetota; class Actinomycetes; order Streptomycetales; family Streptomycetaceae; genus Streptomyces. The sequence continues at coordinate 1,264 of DASTDN010000062.1, forward strand.
GGTCCGCTTGCCGACCGCTCCCCGGCGGTCCGGGTGAAGTACCGCGAGGCGAGCCTGCGTCTGGTGCGTACGTACTGGCCCTTCGATCTGGCGAAGGCCATGCGGACCGCCGTCATCTCCGTCCACCACCTGTGCGGGCTTCTGGCGGACACCACGCAGCCCCCGCAGAGCGTGCACTCCGCGCTGGATGCCTTGCGAACGCTCCTGCACAGCATCTCCGAGATGCCTGACCCCTACCGGCCGCCGGTCTCCCTGACGGGCCTCGACTACCTGGCCGCCGTGGAGTCCGTCCTGGCCGACCCGGCGGAACGCCTCCTCGAGGGTCTTGCCGGCGTCAGGGAGTTGTTGGACGAGGAGGTCGCCCCGGCGGTCGCCGCCGTCCTGGGCCGGGGGGAGACCTACCTGTTCGCGGTTGACGCGGTGGCCCAGGACCTCCTCGACGACCTGACCCACGGCTGTGAAGAGGCCGACGCGCTGGCCCGTGCCGTGAGCGAGGTGGAGCGGGCCAGCAACGACTTCACCGGAGCGGACCTCCGCCACGCCAAACTCGACGGCATCGTCCTGGACGGCATCCTGTGGGACGCCACCACCCTGTGGCCGCCGCACTGGGAGACACGGGTGCGACGCTCCTCCCTGCCCTCCGACGCGGAACACGGCATTCTCGTCGTGGCCTGTGAAGGACGCGGCACGGCCGTTCACGCCGATGCCTGAGAGGAACGCGCCGCCCCGGTTCCCGCGCGCCCCGGTTTCCGTCTCCGGTCACGGCCCGGTCCCGGGGCGCCGCCCGCCGTCCGGGGTGGCGACGAGCCCGCACGACGGCGTGACGGTCGCGCCGTGAGGCGCCGGTACGAGGACGAGCGGGCGGCGGGGACGCTCCCCTCAACGCCTTGTTGACGTGTACTTGCCATGACCTTACGGTCTTCCTGGCACCCGTCCGCACGACCAGGGATCGCGGAAGCGGAGGACACGGATGGACACCCCCGTCTCCCCGCGCGCCGCCGCACGGCGCACCGGCGGCCCCCGGCGGCCTCCCCGCCGCGCCCGGCCGGGTTCCCCCGCCGCCCGGCGCCACCGTGCAACGGCCCGTTCCGCCGCGCCGCAGACCGGGCCCTCGACGCCGGTGCCTCCCAGGGCGGCGTGACCCGCGCCGCCGTCATCCGTGGCGGCACCGCACGCGACTCCCCTCACACCGGCGTCCCCTTCACCCGGCGGGTACTGGCCCCCGCCACCCCCTCCCCGGCCCGAAAGGACCTCCGCA
>DASTDN010000063.1:0-2515 GCA_035710365.1 Streptomyces sp.
CAAGTTCCCGATCAACGAGCCCGCCATCGCCAAGAAGAAGTCCCAGATCGACGAGTACCTGGAGTTCTACGGCGGCGCCGGCGTCCAGCACATCGCGCTGAACACCAACGACATCGTGGCCACCGTCCGCCAGATGCGCGCCGCCGGCGTGCAGTTCCTGGACACGCCCGACTCGTACTACGACACACTCGGCGAGTGGGTCGGCGAGACGCGCGTGCCCCTCGACACCCTGCGCGACCTGAAGATTCTCGCCGACCGCGACGAGGACGGCTACCTGCTCCAGATCTTCACCAAGCCGGTCCAGGACCGTCCGACCGTGTTCTTCGAGCTCATCGAGCGGCACGGCTCCATGGGCTTCGGCAAGGGCAACTTCAAGGCCCTCTTCGAGGCCATCGAGCGCGAGCAGGCCCGCCGCGGCAACCTCTGACAGCCGCACGGCCCCGGCGCGGGCGGGCCCCCCGACGGGCCCGCCCGGCTCCCCCGTCGCCCGCCCCTCCACCGGTGGGAAGCACGGGCCGGTCCGCGGCGCCGCCCGGGGACGCCGCCGCGGACGCGGTCTCCACCCCGGCGCCGCGCCCCGTACGCCCACGGGGCCCCGGCACGGGACGGCCGCCGCGACGGGGTTCACACCGGTGGCCGCGGGTGCGAACCTGTGATCATGAGCCGTATCGAAGCGCCCCCCGAGGACGGCACGGCAGCGACCGGCGGGCTCGTCGGCCGCCTGCTCGCCGGCCTGCCCGCCGAGGCGGTCCTCACCGACCCCGACGTCACCGCCGCCTACGCCCACGACATGGCGAGCTTCTGCCCGGCCGGGGCCCCGGCGGCGGTCGTCCTGCCGCGCACCGTCGAACAGGTCCAGCACGTCATGCGCACCGCCACCGAGCTGCGCGTGCCCGTCGTCCCACAGGGCGCCCGCACCGGCCTGTCCGGCGGGGCCAACGCCTCCGACGGGTGCATCGTGCTGTCGCTGACCAAGATGGACCGGATCCTGGAGATCGACCCGGTCAACCGCATCGCCGTCGTCGAACCGGGCGTCGTCAACGCCACGCTCTCCCGTGCCGTGGGCGAACAGGGCCTCTATTACCCGCCGGACCCCTCAAGCTGGGAAACGTGCACCATCGGCGGCAACATCGGCACGGCCTCGGGCGGCCTGTGCTGCGTCAAGTACGGGGTCACCGCCGAGTACGTGCTCGGCCTGGACGTCGTCCTCGCCGACGGCCGCCTGCTGTCCACCGGACGGCGCACCGCCAAGGGCGTCGCCGGATACGACCTCACCCGGCTGTTCGTCGGTTCCGAGGGCTCCCTCGGCGTCGTCGTCCGGGCCGTGCTCGCGCTGCGGCCCAAGCCGCCGGAGCAGCTGGTGCTGGCCGCCGAGTTCGCGTCGGCCGCCGAGGCATGCGACGCGGTGTGCCGCATCATGGCCGCCGGACACGTCCCCTCACTGCTGGAACTGATGGACCGGACGACCGTCAAGGCCGTCAACGCCCTCGCCCACATGGGGCTGCCGGAGACCACCGAGGCCCTGCTGCTCGCCGCCTTCGACACCCCGGACCCGGCCGCCGACCTGGCCGCCCTGGGCGAACTGTGCGAGGCCGCCGGAGCCACCCAGGTGGTCCCCGCGGACGACGCGGCCGAGTCCGAGATGCTCCTCCAGGCCCGCCGGCTGTCGCTGGTCGCGCTGGAGGCGGTCCGCGGCGTGACGATGATCGACGACGTGTGCGTCCCGAGGTCGCGGCTCGGGGACCTGATCGAGGGCGTCGAGCGGATCGCGGAGAAGTACGCCCTGACCATCGGCGTCGTCGCCCACGCGGGCGACGGCAACACCCACCCCACCGTCTGCTTCGACGCCCGGGACCCCGACGAGTCCCGGCGCGCCCGCGAGTCCTTCGAGGAGATCATGGCCCTCGGCCTGGAACTCGGCGGCACGATCACCGGCGAGCACGGCGTGGGCGTCCTGAAGAAGGAGTGGCTGGCCCGTGAACTCGGGCCGGTCGGCATGGAGATGCAGCGGGCCGTGAAGCACGCCTTCGACCCGCTCGGCATCCTCAACCCGGGCAAGCTCTTCTGAGCCACCCGCCCGCGCCGCCCCGGTGGCCGCCGCCCCGCGCCGGGCGGCGGCCACCGCGCCTCCGGCGAGTCGTCCGGCCCTACGGGACGCGCGCCCGGGACGGTCCCCGGCCCCCACGGGACGTGCGCCCGGGGGCCGTCGGCGGGGTCCGGCGCGGGCACCGCGGAGGGTGCGGCGCGGACCCGGGCCGCTTCCCGGAGGACGCCGTGCGGCGTTCGGCGGGTGGCCCGCGAGAGGGGGCGGCGCCGGGCACCACGCGGAACCGGGGACCTCTTTTCCGGATGTCATACGGCATCCGCAGGGGTCCCGGGACGTGAATTTTCCGTGCGGCAATGCCCGGAAAGGAGTGGGTGGGACTGGACGGGCCGTGGGAGGGGCGGCGGTCTGATAGATGTGGGGGGTCCCAGACGACCCCCGAGCAGATACGGGACGACGGACATGAGCGCC
>DASTDN010000064.1:0-5007 GCA_035710365.1 Streptomyces sp.
CGTACTCCAGCTCGACGTTCTGCCCGAAGGCGTCGGCCGTGCCGAACTTGTCGGCGATGACGGAGTGGTCGATGACCAGTTCGGCCGGGGCGAGCGGGTTGATCTTCGCCGCGTCGCCGCCCAGCTCCTTCACGGCCTCGCGCATGGTGGCGAGGTCCACGACGCAGGGCACGCCGGTGAAGTCCTGCATGATCACGCGGGCCGGCGTGAACTGGATCTCCTGCGACGGCTGGGCCTGCGAGTCCCAGCCGCCGAGGGCGCGGATGTGGTCGGCGGTGATGTTGGCGCCGTCCTCGGTGCGGAGCAGGTTCTCCAGCAGTACCTTCAGGCTGTAGGGAAGGCGCGCGGAGCCCTCGACCTTGTCCAGCCGGAAGATCTCGTACGACTCGTCGCCCACCCGCAGCGTGCTGCGGGCGTCGAAGCTGTTCGCCGACACGACAGTCTCCTTCATTGATGTGCGCGTTCCACCGCGTCCTGCCGTCACGCCGTCCGGCCGAACCGCCGAGGCCGGGCCCAGTGAGGCAGACCCCGGTCCCGGACTCGGCCACGGCGTGCGGCCGCGGTGCGCCTCGGCAGATATCTCGATGTCGAGATAACTCTAGTACATGGGACCGGACAGGTCATGTGCGGCCCCGGTGTGTCCGCGGCCACGCCCGCACCCGGCGGGGCCCGGCCCCGCTCCACCGGACGCGTGGGCCCCTCGGACCAGGGGTACCCGCGTTCACCCGTACGGCACTGATGTCCCGTCACCCGGACAGTCCCCCCGAGATGCGCCATCTCATATCTGAGATAGCCTCGAAGCCATGGCAGACGACTACCTCGTACGCATTGGCAAGCTCATCCGTGACGCCCGGCAACACCGGGGCTGGACACAGTCGCAACTTGCCGAGGCGCTCGGAACCAGCCAGAGCGCCGTCAACCGCATCGAGCGCGGCAACCAGAACATCAGCCTTGAGATGATCGCCCGCATCGGAGAGGCCCTGGACAGCGAAATCGTCTCGCTGGGCTACGCGGGTCCGATGCACCTGCGCGTGGTCGGAGGCCGCCGGCTGTCCGGCGCCATCGACGTCAAGACGAGCAAGAACGCCTGTGTGGCCCTGTTGTGCGCCTCCCTGCTCAACAAGGGCCGCACGGTCCTGCGACGCGTCGCCCGCATCGAGGAGGTCTACCGCCTGCTCGAGGTCCTCAGCTCCATCGGTGTGCGCGCCCGCTGGATCAACGACGGCGTCGACCTGGAGATCGTGCCGCCCGCCGAACTGGACATGGCGGCCATGGACGCCGAGGCGGCGGTGCGCACCCGCTCCATCATCATGTTCCTCGGCCCGCTGCTGCACCGCATGGACCGGTTCCTGCTGCCGTACGCCGGCGGCTGCGACCTCGGCACCCGCACCATCGAGCCGCACATGATCGCGCTGCGCCGCTTCGGCCTGGACGTGGCCGCCACGGAGGGCCAGTACCACGCCGTCGTCGACCGCTCGGTGCGCCCCGACCGCCCGATCGTGCTGACCGAGCGCGGCGACACCGTGACGGAGAACGCGCTGCTCGCCGCCGCGCGCCACGACGGCGTCACCGTCATCCGCAACGCCTCCTCCAACTACATGGTCCAGGACCTGTGCTTCTTCCTGGAGGCCCTGGGCGTCCGCGTCGAGGGCATCGGCACCACCACCCTCACCGTGCACGGCGTACCGGTCATCGACATCGACGTGGACTACTCCCCCTCCGAGGACCCGGTCGAGGCGATGAGCCTGCTGGCGGCCGCGGTCGTCACGGAGTCGGAGCTGACGGTGCGCCGGGTCCCCATCGAGTTCCTGGAGATCGAGCTGGCGGTCCTGGAGGAGATGGGCCTCGACCACGACCGCTCCCCGGAATACGTCGCCGACAACGGCCGCACCCGCCTGGTGGACCTCACGGTCCGGCCCTCCAAGCTGGAGGCCCCCATCGACAAGATCCACCCCATGCCGTTCCCCGGCCTGAACATCGACAACGTCCCCTTCTTCGCCGCCATCGCGGCCACCGCGCAGGGCAAGACCCTCATCCACGACTGGGTCTACGACAACCGCGCGATCTACCTCACCGACCTCAACCGCCTCGGCGGACGCCTGCAGCTGCTCGACCCGCACCGCGTCCTGGTCGAGGGCCCCACCCGCTGGCGCGCCGCCGAGATGATGTGCCCGCCCGCCCTGCGCCCCGCGGTGGTGGTCCTGCTGGCGATGATGGCGGCCGAGGGCACCTCCGTGCTGCGCAACGTGTACGTCATCAACCGCGGCTACGAGGACCTCGCGGAGCGGCTGAACTCGGTGGGGGCGCAGATCGAGATCTTCCGGGACATCTGACCGTCCCGGAATGAAGGCCCGCCGGGCCCTCTCCCGCCCCCGCGACCACGCGGCCGGGAGAGGGCCCGCCCTTTTTCGGAGGGCCCTTCCCGGCCACGTAATCCTTTTCCCGCCGGAAAGTAATTTCCTATTGAATGACGGACGCCGACCGCTCGCGACCTCGGGAAAGTCAACGCCACGTGACCTCTTCACTGGTTCGGGCGCATACGCACGCCCCGGCGCTTAACTCCCCGCCGCCCTGCGAACAATGACTCACAAGAAACGAATGTCAGAGGAGTTGCTTGTGGGTTTTTCCCGGACCTTTCTGTTCGCCGCCGCCGGCGCCCTGTTCATGGGAACCGCCCTGTCCGGTACGGCCTCGGCCGCGGAGCCCGGGGACGTCGTGGTCTTCAGGACCGAGGTGTCCCCGGTGAGCGTCTACGAGGACCCGCACGGCTGCCACAAGCTGCCGTTCGACGCGCACGTCCTGGTGAACCGCACCGACCGGCCGGTCACGGTGTACGGCGACCCGTTCTGTCTGACGCCCGGTCTCGTCGTACAGCCCGGCCACGGGTCGCACGTGGCGCCCGGCAGCGGCAGCTTCTCCGCCTGAGCCGTCCGCCGCCCACGTCCCGCTCCCCCACCTCCTGGAGAACCGCCGCACATGACCACCGACCTTGTCGTCATGGGACTCGGCCACGTCGGGTTACCACTCGCCCGCGCCGCGCTCTCGGCAGGCCTCAGCACCGCCGGTTACGACGTGTCCGGCCCGGTGGTGTCCGGCCTCGCCGAGGGCCTCTCCCACGTCGGCGGCGTCTCGCACGACGAGGTCGCGGAGATGCTGGGCGCGGGCTTTGGCCCCACGGCCGACCCAGCCGTCCTGGACGACGCGCAGACGGTGGTCATCTGCGTCCCGACCGGGCTCACCCCGGACGGGGAGCCGGACCTGTCGGCGGTGGAGAGCGCCACGAGGACCGTCGCGGCGCGCCTGCGCCCCGGCATGCTCGTCGTGCTGGAGTCGACCAGCTATCCCGGCACCACCGAGGACGTCGTCAGGCCGCTGCTGGAACGCGGCAGCGGCCTGCGGGCGGGCGAGGACTTCCACCTCGCGTACTCGCCACAGCGCATCGACCCCGGCAACAGGACCCGGGACGTCGGCAACACCCCGAAAGTCGTGAGCGGTTGCACCGCGCTGTGCTCGAAATACGCCACCGCGTTCTACGGCCGGTTCGTGGAGCATCTCGTGGTCGCCCGCGGCACTCGCGAGGCGGAGATGGCCAAACTCCTGGAGAACACCTACCGCTACGTCAACATCGCCCTCGTCGACGAGGTCGCGCTGTTCTGTCACCAGGCCGGCATCGACGTGTGGGACGTGCTGCACTGCGCGGCCACGAAGCCGTTCGGTTTCGCGCCCTTCACCCCCGGTCCCGGAGTCGGCGGGCACTGCATTCCCGTCGATCCCCGGTATCTGGCGGCCCGGGCCGAGTCCCAGGGCTTCCCCTTCCGCATGCTGGCCGCCGCCCACCAGGTCCTCACCGGCATGCCGCGGCACGTCGTCGAGCGGGCCCTGGTCCTGCTCGGCGAGCGGCGCGGACGGCCCGAGGGCGCCCGCGTCCTGCTCCTGGGCGTGACGTACAAGGCCGACGTGGCCGACGTCCGGGAGACACCCGCGCGCCCGGTGGCCGCGGGGCTGCTCGCCGCCGGGGCCGACGTGTCCTACCACGACCCGTACGTGGCCGAGTTCGACGTGGACGGCCGGCTCCTGCCCCGGGCCACGGACCTGCGGGACGCCCTGGAAAAGGCGGACGTGGCGATCCTGCTGCAGGACCACGCCTGCTACGGGAGAGAGGCGCTCGGCAGAGCGCGGTGCGCGGTGCTGGACACCCGCGGCAAGGCCGTGGGCAGCGCGGTCACGCTGCTCTGAGGCCTCCGCCCGCCGCCACGCCCCCCGTCTGTCCGTCCCCCTTTCTCGCCCCAGACCTCGATCCCCCTGCCGCCGGCAGGCGTCGCCCCCGCGCGTCGCCGTGCACCGGACGGCTCCTCGCGCCGGCTTGCCGCCGGCCCCCCGAACCCCGCGCGGCGCACTTGGCCGCGCGGTCGAGCGGCCCCGGCCGGGCGCCACATCCCGGCCCTGTCCGGACGCCGCAGTCCGTTCATCTCCGCAATCGCTCCAAGGGAGAACACATGAGCACCGATGTTGCCAACGACCGCCTGGCGAAGCGCTTCGACAAGTGGGACACCGACGGCAACGGTGTCCTCGAAGCCGGCGACTTCCAGGGCGAGGCCGCACGCATCGCCGGAAACCTGGGCAAGGACGCCGGTTCCCCGGAGGTCCAGGAACTCCAGGCGGCGTTCCAGGGGCTCTACGAGAACCTGGCCGAGAGGGCCGGTGCCGACGCCGGGGCCGGCATCAGCCGCGATCAGTTCCTGAACGCCACCGGGGACATGCTCTTCAAGGAGGGCGAGGCGGCCTTCAACCGGGCCCTCGGCCCCGTCGTGAAGGCGCTGGTCGGGCTGTGCGACGACAACCACGACGGTGAGATCGACGGCGGCGAGTTCCGGTCCTGGCTGACCGCCATCGGCGTGCCGGAGGCCGAGGCCGGCGAGGCGTTCGCGAAGGTCGACGCGAACGGCGACGGACGTCTGTCGGAGGACGAACTGCTCACCGCGGTCCGCGACTTCCACTTCGGCCGTC
>DASTDN010000065.1:0-4193 GCA_035710365.1 Streptomyces sp.
GTACCAGGTGACCTCCCCGGAGACCGGTGCCAGCTCCCCGGCGATCGTCCGCAGCAACGTCGTCTTGCCCGCCCCGTTGCGCCCGATCAGTGCGACCCGCTCCGGCCCGCGCAGATCGAAGGAGCCCGCGCTCGCCCCGTACGCCAACTCCAGGTCCAGGAGCGTGAGTACGGTACGGCCCGGCGGTACGGCCGTGTACGGCAGGTCGACGCGGATCTCGTCGTCGTCCCGCACGGCGTCCACCGCGTCGCCCAGGCGCTCCTTCGCCTCGGCGAGCCTCTCCTCGTGCATGATGCGGTGCTTGCCGGCGGACTCCTGCGCCGCGCGCTTGCGCGCACCCATGACGATCTTCGGCTCACGCTTCTGGTCCCACATCTTCTGGCCGTACCGCTTGCGGCGGGCCAGCTTGACCTGCGCGTCGGCCAGTTCGCGCTTCTGCTTGCGCAGATCGGCCTCGGCGACGCGCACCATGCGCTCGGCGGCCTCCTGCTCGACGGCGAGGGCCTCCTCGTACGCCGAGAGGTTCCCGCCGTACCAGGTGATCTCCCCGGCGCGCAGATCGGCGATCTGGTCGACGAGCTGCAGCAGTTCCCGGTCGTGACTGACCACGACCAGTACACCCGGCCAGGACTGGACGGCCGCGTACAGCCGTCGGCGCGCGTACAGGTCGAGGTTGTTCGTCGGCTCGTCCAGCAGCAGGACGTCCGGCCGGCGCAGCAGCAGCGCGGCCAGCCTGAGCAGTACGGACTCGCCGCCGGACACCTCGCCGATGGTGCGGTCGAGCCCGATGCGGCCGAGGCCGAGTTCGCCGAGCGCGGCCAGGGCGCGTTCCTCGACGTCCCAGTCGTCGCCGACGGTCTCGAAGTGCTCCTCGCGGACGTCGCCCGCCTCGATGGCGTGCAGCGCGGCGCGCTTCGCGGCGATGCCGAGTGCCTCGTCGACGCGCAGCGCCGTGTCGAGCGTGACGTTCTGCGGGAGGTGTCCCACCTCGCCGGTGACGCGGACGGTGCCGTCGGCCGGGGTGAGCTGCCCGGCGACCAGCTTCAGCAGGGTGGACTTTCCGGAGCCGTTGACGCCGACGAGCCCGGTGCGGCCGGACCCGAACGCGACGTCGAGGCCCTCGAAGACGGGTGTCCCGTCGGGCCAGGCGAAGGACAGGGAAGTGCAGGTGACAAAGGTGGACATACGGCCTCGCGGTTGCGTTGCGTGGTGTGGGGCGGGGGCAATCGCGTATCGGGACACCGCGAGGCACGACCCCGGGCAAAGGGGCCGGCGGCCGGGGGGGAAGCAGGGGAGAGAGGGCGGGAAAGCCCAGGGCCTGTTCCGGTTCCGGGGGGACGGCTCGAACGCCGAGGTCGCACGCGAAACACACCCGTGATGCGGGCGTGGCACGGTGTCTCAGGACCTCAGAGGAGCAACGTCCTTCTCCCATCGGCGGCAACAGGACGCCGTCCACGGTAGGGAGGGCCGGAAAGGGGTGTCAAAGCGTTTTCGCCCCGCGCCCACCCGCATGCCCCGCCCCGGCCGACGGCGGCGACGGGGCGGGAGCGGGGGAGAGGGGCGGGGAAGGGGCCGGTCCGGCCTCAGCAGGCGTCGCGCATCAGCGCGGCCAGGTCCTGGTCGAGGTCGAACTGGCGGTGCTCCAGGCCCACCGGCACGAGGTCGGCCGTGGCGTCCAGGAACCGGCGGAGGTCGTCCGAACGGACGTGCACCACGGCGGTCCCCTCGGGGGCGTGGAACTCCAGCACCGTGCGGTCGGATCCGAAGGGGCGCACCCGTACGTCGCCGTGCCCCGCGGGCTCCGACACCCCGGTGGCCAGCAGGTCGCGGGCGAAGGTCCAGCAGACGTCCACGCCCTCCAGGGTGGCGGGGGCGGGGAACGTCATGCGGACGGCGAACGGGTCGCACCGGTCGTAGTGCAGCGTGGCGGGAATGCTCGGCATGCGGGGCGCGTCGGCCACGAGACGGGCCTCCACGAGCTGCTCGATGACGAAGGACAACGCCTTGCTCCTTGTGACGGCTTGGCAGGACTCCCGGGCGGACGGGCCGTGCACTGGATGAGACGACGGAATACGACGTTCCGTGCACCTGATGCGAGTGACCTGTGTCACCGCCTTCATGCGTGCCGCTGCGCGCCCCCGCCTGCGGCTTCGCGCCTGCCCCGCACGGCAGTTGCACCCCGGCGCGGACTTGCCCGTACGCTCGGCGTCACCATGACGACCGTAGAGATCCCCGCGGACTGGCCCGCGACCGAGGAGGAGGCCCGCGCCGTGCAGGACGCCCTGCGCGCCCGCGTGGTGCTCGACGAGCCGGGCCCGCCGCCCGGCACGGGCCGCGTCACCGGCGTCGACGTCGCCTACGACGACGAACGGGACGTGGTCGCCGCGGCGGCCGTCGTCCTCGACGCGGCAGGCCTCGACGTCGTCGCCGAGGCCACCGCCGTCGGCCGGATCTCCTTCCCGTACGTGCCCGGCCTGCTCGCCTTCCGCGAGATCCCCACGGTGCTGGCGGCTCTCAGGGCGCTGCCCTGTCCGCCCGGCCTGGTGGTCTGCGACGGCTACGGGCTCGCCCACCCGCGCCGCTTCGGCCTCGCGAGCCACCTCGGCGTCCTGACCGGCCTGCCCACCGTCGGCGTCGCCAAGAACCCGTTCACCTTCACGTACGACGACCCGGACACTCCGCGCGGCAGCAGGTCACCGCTGCTCGCGGGCACCGAGGAGGTCGGCAGCGCACTGCGCACCCGGAACGGCGTCAAGCCGGTCTTCGTCTCCGTCGGCCACCGCACGAGCCTCGCCACCGCCTGCGCCCACACCCTGGCCCTCACCCCGTCCTACCGCCTCCCGGAGACCACCCGCAGGGCGGACGCGCTGTGCCGCGCGGCACTGCGGCGGGCGACGGCAGGCCGCGGACGGGACGCTGCCGGTGAGCGGCGGTGAGGGCTCAGCGCCGGGCCGCCACCCGGAAGCCGATGCCGGCCGCGCGCAACCGCCCGGTCAGCGCGTCGCCCATCGCCACCGCCGTGGTGACCTGGCCGGCCGTCGGCGGGAGGGGGTCGAAGGCCAGGGCGAGGGCCGCCTCGGCGAACATCTTCGCGGTCTCGTCGTAGCCGGGGTCGCCGCCCGAGACCTCCGTGTACACACGCCGGCCGCCGCCCTCGCCGACGAAGCGCACCGAGAACCAGCTCCTGGCGCGCTTCTCGGGGCCGGGGCCCTCGCCGGGCTCCAGACGGCCGGACAACCAGCGCCGTACGGGCGGCAGTTGGGCGGCGGCGACCAGGCCGCCCAGGGCGGCCGCACCGCCGACCGCCACGGGCAGACGCCGCACGGCCGCGTAGTGCCGGTAGCGGAAGTCCGGGCCGTAGCGGTCCAGCGCCTTCGCGGAACGGCGCACGATCTGCGGGTCGATCGTCGGCAGCGGCAGCGCCCACGCACCGACCGCCTTGGCGAAGTGCGGCACGCCCGCCGCGGCCACCGCCCGCCGCCCCACCAGCCGCGGCTCGTGCCGGCGGCGGTCCAGAGCCGCCTCCCGCATCCGGCGCGCTCGCGCGAACTGGTTCAGCGCGGAGGCGAGCGTCCCGCCCGAGAAGGCCGCGTCGGCGGTCACGAACCCCTCCACGCTCAGCGGCACGCCCTCCGGCAACTGCCGCACCGTGAAGTGCACGCCCAGGTCGTGCGGCACCGAGTCGAACCCGCAGGCGTGCACCAGGCGGGCCCCGGTCTCCCGCGCGCGGGCGTCGTGCCGGACGTACATCAGGTCCACGAACTCCGGCTCGCCCGTCAGGTCCAGGTAGTCCGTCCCGAGGTCCGCGCAGGCCGCGACCAGGTCCTCGCCGTACGTCACGTACGGGCCCACCGTCGTCGCCACCACGCGCGCCTGCTCCGCGAGCCGCCGCAGCGAGGCCGGGTCCGACACGTCGGCGCGCAGGATGCCGGGCTCGGCGACGGCCGGCAGCCGCTCCCGCAGACGGCGCAGCCTGGCCTCGCTGCGCCCCGCGATCGCCCAGCGCAGCCCCTCGGGCGCGTGCGCCGCCAGGTACTCCGCGGTGAGTGCCCCCACGAAGCCGGTGGCTCCGAAGAGCACGATGTCGTACGGGCGGTCCGCCCTGTCCAGCCTGCTCATGACACCCCTCGCCTCGCAGCACGCGCCGTTGTCGGTGGCCGAGGCTAGCGTGAGGGGTGCGGAGAGCGACGACG
>DASTDN010000066.1:0-4118 GCA_035710365.1 Streptomyces sp.
GCTCGCAGCCGCCGTCGCCTCTCGACCGCCCGGAGTTACGTGTGAGTTCCCTGTTCGAGCCGTACATCCTGCGTTCCGTGACGATCCCGAACCGTGTGTGGATGCCGCCGATGTGCCAGTACTCGGCTGCGCCCGACGGCCCGGCCCGGGGCGCGGCCACGGACTGGCACCTCCAGCACTACGGGGCCCGCGCGGCGAGCGGCACCGGGCTGATCCTCTTCGAGGCCACCGCCGTCTCGCCCGAGGGCCGCATCTCGCCCCACGACCTGGGCCTGTGGAACGAGACGCAGGCCGACGCCCTCCGCCGCGTCACCGGTTTCCTGCGGAGCCAGGGAGCCGTCCCGGGCGTCCAGATCGCACACTCCGGCCGCAAGGGCTCCACCAGCCGCCCCTGGGAGGGCGGCGGCCCGATCGGCGCCGACGCGCAGGGCTGGCAGCCGCTCGGCCCCAGCGCGGAGCCCTACCCCGGCCTGAACCTCCCGCACGAGCTGACCGCCGAGGAGATCCGCGGCCTCGTCGGCGCGTTCCGCGACTCCGCCCGGCTCGCCCGCGACGCCGGGTTCCAGGTCGTCGAGATCCACGGCGCCCACGGCTACCTGATCCACAACTTCCTCTCCCCGCACAGCAACCACCGCACGGACGCCTACGGCGGCAGCTTCGACAACCGCATCCGGTTCGCCGTGGAGGTCGTGGACGCCGTACGGGAGGTCTGGCCCGACGGGCTTCCGCTGTTCTTCCGCGTCTCGGCCACCGACTGGCTGGGGGACGCCGGCTGGACCGAGGACGAGACCGTCGCCCTGGCCCGCGTCCTGACCGGGCGCGGCGTGGACCTCATGGACGTTTCCACCGGCGGCAACGCGGACGGCGTGACCATCCCCGTCGGCCCCAACTACCAGGTGCCGTTCGCCGCCCGCGTCCGGCGCGAGACGGACATGCCGGTCGCGGCCGTCGGCGGGATCACGGACCCCACCCAGGCGGAGAAGATCCTCGCCGCGGGCGAGGCCGACGCCGTGCTGATCGGCCGCCAGTTGCTGCGCGAGCCCGGCTGGGCGTGGCGGGCGGCCCGCGAACTCGGCAGCGAGGTGTCCGTCGCCCCGCAGTACGGCTGGCGCGCCTGACCCGGGCGGCCGACCGGGCGGGAGCCGGGGGCCGCGCCGTCACGCCGACGGCGCGGCCCCGGCCTCCTGCTCCGCCCTCGCCGCCCCGGGCGCGGTGTAGAACACCGAACCGCCCTGCTTGCTGCGCCCGGCCTGGCCCCGGGCCACCAGGGCCTCCAGGGTGTTGCGCACCACCGTCGTCTTGAACGGCCGGCCGGGGTGCGCCCGCTCCAGCACCGCGGCGACGTCCGCCGCCGAACGCGGCTCGCCCGGCTCGGTGAGCTGCGCACGAATGAGCTCCACGAGGGTCGGCGCGGCCGGCGCCGCCACGTTCGCCGTCCCGGGGGGCGCCGACGCCGGTGACGCCCCGCCCGCGGCGGGTTGACCGGCCTTCCCGGCCGGCCTCCGCTTCGGCGGGGTGAGGGGGGCGATCACCGACCTCGCCGCCCGCGCGCCCTTCCTGGCCCGGCCGGGAGCCGACTCCGACCTCGGCGCGGGCACCGTGGCGGACGGGGCGGACGTGGCGGCGGCGGGAACGGAGCGGGGCGGGGCGGGCGCCGCCGAGAGAACCTGCTGCATGCTCAGCAGCACGGCGTGGTCCTGCTGGAGAGTGCCCAACCGCTCCCGCAGGGCGGCGATGTCCGCGCCGACGCGTTCCTGCTCCCTGACGTTGCGTTCCAGGTCCCCGGTCACCCGGGCGACGTACTGCGACGCCAGGTCACCGGCGGCCGCGGTGTTCTCGGACATGATGCTGACCTTCCTCGGAGGACACCTCGGCACGGCCGCGCGCACGCGCCGGAACGCGGGAGGCCGCAGGGAGGTTCACGTCGGGCGGGCGACGGAGCGGCATGCGCTTCCGACACCCCTGGAGGGCGATAGTACGGGCCAATGATGCCGGTTACTCCCGATCCATGACATCTCACCCCTTTGTCACCCGTGTTGAGGTCTCATGGCGCGAAGTGTTCGACGATGCGTGTTCGACCTCGCATGTTTCGGCACGCGGGCAGCACGCGCCCGTCCGGAGTGCGCGGAAGCGCCGGTGCGCCCTCAAGCGACGGGATAGCGGTGCACCGGCGGCAAGCCGGTCAGCAGCCCGGGCCACACGGTGCCGAGGACGTGCGCGCTCGGCGTGAACAAGGGCTGGGCCAGCGCGGGCAGGTCGGCGGGCTCGTGCCACTCCCAGCGCAGGATCAGGTGCGGCTCCCGCACCGCCGGTTCACCGGTGTGGGCGAGGACCCGGACCGCCGCCGTCATCCGGGGCAGGCCGTGGACGGAGTCCAGCAGCAGGGCCAGCACCCGCGCCTCGGTGGCCCTGAGCCCCGTTTCCTCCTCCAACTCCCGTACGGCGGCCTCGAGGAAGCCCTCACCGGCGTCGGTCTTGCCGCCCGGCAGCTCCCACGCCCCGCGCCGCGACCAGCCGAGCAGGACGCGTCCGCCGGGCCCGGTGACGACGACGCCGGCGCCCGAGAGGGCGTGCGGCGACGGCCGCCGCGTACCGTCGTAGGCCGGCCCCGCAGGAGCGGCGGCGGGGGCGGGATCGCGCAGGACGACGACGGCGAGCCCGTCGGCGTCGTGGCGCTCGGCGGTGCCCCAGCCGGCGCACAGCAGCGCGATCTCCTCCTCGTCCAGGGCGGTGTGCCGCTTGTCGCCGGGCACCGTGCCGGCGAGCGAGGTGATGACGCAGACGGTGCCCCCGGGGCGCAGGCGTTCACGCAGCCGCCGCATCACCCGCGTGCGGTCGCCGACGAAGGCCCAGCTCAGGCGGAAGGTGATCAGGTCGTAGGCGGGTGCGAGACAGGCCAGGTCGTCCCGCTCGATGTCCAGCACGCGCCAGGCCACCGTGCCGCCGCGTCCGGGACGGGCCCTCCCGCCGTCCCCGGCGTTCCCCGGCCGGGCCGTGTCCCGGGCCAGGGCGACCGCGGTGGGTGAGTGGTCGACGGCGTCGACGCGGTAGCCGCGGGCGGCGAGGTGGCGGGCGAGTTCGCCGAGCCCGCAGCCCACGTCCAGGGCGCGTCCGCCGCCGGGTGCCGGGGCGTGCTCGGCGAGCAGTCCGCGTTCGGCGTCACTCAGGGGCCGGAACGTGCCGCCGCCGGCGTAGTGCTCGTCCCATGTCCTGGACGGGATGTGGATCACGTGTGCTCTCCTCGCTGCCGATCGAGTGTGCTCTGCCCACGGCCGGACCGGGTCAGTCGGGTGCGGGCGTCCGCACGGCGGCGGGCCGGCGCCGCATGCCGCACCGGCCGCGCGGCTGCCGGCCGTGGACGGCCCGGCACCGGTGGGCGTCACCGGGCACGACGGTGCCCTGCCGTCCGCGGCCCGCCCCCCGTCGGCGGGCCCTCCGCGGCGGACATCGGCGCCCGTGAAAGCGCCCCTGGCGACGGCGCGCGGGCCCCTCCGAACCCTCACCGTGCGCATCGGCCCGCGTACGGGCTGTCGGGGCGCCGTGCACTCCGGTGCGGAAAGTCCGGAAAATCTGCACATCAGACTGGCGGGCGCCCCTGAAAGCAGAGAATGTGTCACCAATGCCTCGGTCGTCGGCGGATCCGAGGTGGAAATGTGGCTTTCTGGAGGGGGTGTTCGGGCTTTTTCGTGCGAGGTTACGGCCATCCGTGTGAAGAGTGGTGGCCGGTCCGGTGACCTCACGAACACGCAGGTGAAGCCGCGTCCCGCGATGAAGTCCGGTTGAACGCCCGTCAGTTGGCCCGTCACCGGCGCGCGTGCTTTGCTCTTGCCGCTTGCCAGGGACGCCGAACACCGTTCTCCCCAGTAGGTCCCCCGTGGGGGTCCCACTGTGGGGAACGCGGCGCCTCTGCGACTCGAAAGTGCTTCTTGGAAGGGAACCGCGCGCAATGAACCTTGGTCACCAGGTCGAAACCGCCGAAATGTCCGACGCCGACCTGGACGGCATCGCCGGCGGGCTCTCCGTCGTCGGCACCGGTGCTCTCCTCGTCGAGGCGCCGGCCGTGGAGGTCTGCGGCAGCGTCACCGCCGCGGGCTCGGTGGACTGCCTCTCGGTGGACG
>DASTDN010000067.1:0-3638 GCA_035710365.1 Streptomyces sp.
GCTTCTCCCCGCGGCGACGTGCACAACAATACCAAGCTTTCGGAGCGCCTTTCACCTGCGTTTCCGTCCGCCCGGCGGGGCCGCCGGGCGGACCGGGCGGGACTGACCGTACGGCGCCGGGCGGTCGCGTTGTGTGGGCGCGGGAGGCGCCCTCACCGGTCGCGGGGAGGGCGCCTCCCCGGGGCGCACGGGGGCGTGCGGAGGTGCGCCGGGGGCGGTGGCTTTCGCTCGGGGAGTGCGGTGCTCGCCGGAGCGACGTGGGAGGGCGAGGGTCCTGGCAGGCCGGGTGCCGAGCCCGGCCTGCCGGGGGCGGTTCCCCTTCCGCGCAGCCGGTGCACGCGGGAGGGGAACCGCCGGCACCGGGCGGGCCCCGAGGACGCGCCGTCGTCCCGGGGCCGGCGGGGTGGTGGGGGTGGATCGGGCGGAGGCCGTCAGTTGCCGAAGGCCGCGTCGAAGGAGGCCGTCGGCGGTTCGAAGTCGTAGGCCTTGAGGTGGGTGAGGGCCTGGGGGGCGCCCTGGAGCCGGTCCATGCCCGCGTCCTCCCACTCCACGGAGACCGGGCCCCCGTAGCCGATGGAGCGCAGCATCCGGAAGACGTCCTCCCAGGGCACGTCGCCGTGACCGGCGGACACGAAGTCCCAGCCGCGGCGCGGGTCCCCCCAGGGCAGGTGGGAGCCGAGGCGGCCGTTGCGTCCGTCGAGGCGTTTGCGGGCCTCCTTGCAGTCGACGTGGTAGATCCGGTCGCGGAAGTCCCACAGGAAACCGACCGGGTCGAGGTCCTGCCACACGAAGTGGGAGGGGTCGAAGTTGAGGCCGAAGGCGGGCCGGTGGCCGACGGCCTCCAGGGCGCGTACGGTCGTCCAGTAGTCGTAGGCGATCTCGCTGGGGTGGACCTCGTGCGCGAACCGCACGCCCTCCGCGTCGAAGACGTCCAGGATGGGGTTCCAGCGCTCGGCGAAGTCCTCGTAGCCGCGGTCGATCATCGACTCGGGGGCGGGCGGGAACATGGCGACCAGGTGCCAGATGGCGGAGCCTGTGAAGCCGACAACGGTGTCGACGCCGAGGCGGGCGGCGGCGCGCGCGGTGTCCTTGATCTCGGCGGCGGCCCGCTGCCGGACGCCCTCGGCCTCGCCGTCGCCCCAGATGCGGGCGGGCAGGATCGCCCGGTGGCGTTCGTCGATGATGGCGTCGCAGACGGCCTGTCCGACGAGATGGTTGGAGATGGCCCAGCACTTCAGGCCGTACGTGTCGAGCAGGGCCTTGCGGGAGTCGACGTACCCGGGGTCGGCGAGGGCCTTGTCGACCTCGAAGTGGTCGCCCCAGCAGGCGAGTTCCAGACCGTCGTAGCCGAAGTCGCGGGCCAGGCGGCAGACCACCTCCAGGGGGAGGTCCGCCCACTGTCCGGTGAAGAGTGTGAAGGTGCGCGGCATCGGTGGCCTCCTCAGGGGGCGATGGGCGTGTAGACGGCGTTCTTCGCGGCGCTCTCCTCGACGGCGGCGAGCACGCGCTGCACCTGGAGGCCGTCGGCGAAGGAGGGCGTGGCGCCGCCGCCCCCGGCGACGGCGTGCACCAGGTCGCGTGCCTGGTGGACGAAGGTGTGCTCGTAGCCGAGGCCGTGGCCGGGCGGCCACCAGGCCGCCAGGTAGGGGTGGTCGGCCTCGGTGACGAGGACGCGGCGGAAACCGGCGTGCGCGGCGGGCTCCCGGCCATCGTGGTAGGACAGCTCGTTCAGGCGTTCCAGGTCGAAGGCGAGTGAGCCGTCCGAGCCGTTCAGTTCGATGCGCAGGGCGTTCTTGCGGCCGGTGGCGTAGCGGGTGGCCTCGAAGGTGGCGAGGGCGCCGGAGGGGAAGCGCCCGGTGAACACGGCGGCGTCGTCGACGGTAACCTGCCCGGTGCCGTCGGCGGACTCGGCGGCCAGGCCCTGCGGGGACCCGGCGGGCAGCGGGCGGTGCCCCACGAAGGTCTCGGTGAGGGCGGAGACTCCGGCGAGGTGCTCGCCCGCCAGGTGCTGGGCGAGGTCCACGATGTGCGCGCCGAGGTCGCCGAGCGCTCCGGAACCCGCGTGCTCCCTGCGCAGGCGCCAGGTCAGCGGGAACTGCGGGTCGACCAGCCAGTCCTGGAGGTAGGCGACGCGGACGTGGCGCAGCGTCCCGAGCCTGCCCTCGGCGATCATCTCGCGGGCCAGGGCGAGGGCGGGTACGCGGCGGTAGTTGAAACCGACCATGGCGACCTGGCCGCGCCGCGCGGCCTCCTCGGCGGCGCGGGCCATCGCCTTGGCCTCCTCGACCGTGTTGGCGAGGGGTTTCTCGCACAGCACGTGCTTGCCGGCGGCCAGCGCGGCCAGCGCGATCTCGGCGTGGCTGTCGCCGGGGGTGCAGATGTCGACGAGGTCGACGTCGTCGCGGGCGACCAGGGCACGCCAGTCGGTCTCGGTCGCCGCCCAGCCGTGCCGGCCGGCCGCCGCGCGCACGGCGTCGGCGTCCCGGCCGCAGATCGCTGCGAGCACCGGGCTGCGCGGCAGGTCGAAGACATGGCCCGCGGTCCGCCAGCCCTGGGAATGGGCGGCGCCCATGAAGGCGTAGCCGACCATGCCGACCCTGAGCGGCGGCTTGCCGGTCGCCACGCCTTCGTGCTGCTGCGGCTGTCCCATGCGGAAGGTCCTCCTCGTCGTCATGGCGCGGTGGGGTGGGGCCCGGCCCCGCGCGGCGTGGGTCGCCCGGCGGGAGCCGCCGTGGCGCGGTCCGGGGCCGGGCCCGGTGGGGCGGGCTCCTCTACTTGAAGCCGGTGGACATGTACTGGTCGACGTTCGTCTTGTCGACGACGGCCGAGTAGAGGGTGAGGGACGCCGGGATCTCGAACTCGGCGAGGCCGCCCACGCCCTTGCCCTGGCCGAGGGCGCGCGCCAGGTCGACGGCGGAGGCGGCCATGGTCGGCGGGTACAGGACGGTCGCCTTGAGGACGCCGTCGTCGGCCTTGATCGCCTGGAACGCGGAGAGCGCGCCCGCGCCGCCGACCATCAGGAAGCCGTCGCGGCCCGCCTGCTCGATGGCGCGCAGCGCGCCCACGCCCTGGTCGTCGTCGTGGTTCCACAGCGCGTCGAACTTCGGCTGGGCCTGAAGCAGTTGGGCCATCTTGGCCTGCCCGGACTCCACGGTGAACTCGGCCGCCTGGCGGGCCACCTTCTTGATGTTCGGGTAGTTCTTCAGGGCGTCGTCGAAGCCCTGGGAGCGCTGTTTGGTCAGCTCCAGGTTGTCGAGGCCGGCCAGTTCGATGACGCGGGCGTCCGGCTTGTCCTTGAGTTTCTCGCCGATGTAGTGGCCGGCGTTGAGGCCCATGCCGTAGTTGTCGCCGCCGATCCAGCAGCGGTAGGCCTGCGGCGAGTTGAAGATCCGGTCGAGGTTGACGACGGGGATGCCCGCGCGCATCGCCTTCAGGCCGACCTGGGTGAGGGCCTTGCCGTCGGCGGGCAGCACCACCAGGACGTCGACCTTCTTGTTGATGAGGGTCTCGATCTGGCCGATCTGCTGGGCGGTGTCGTTGGAGCCCTCGGTGATCTCCAGGGTGACGTCCTCGTACCGCTCGGCACGGTCCTTGGCGTTCTGGTTGATCGCGTTGAGCCAGCCGTGGTCGGCCTGCGG
>DASTDN010000068.1:0-6431 GCA_035710365.1 Streptomyces sp.
ATATGCCGCTGCCGCCGTGGGGGAGCCTCGATTCGGGAGAGGACGGCGCCGGTATGGGCTGGGTAACCGACTGGAGTGCGCAGGCGGCCTGCCGCACTACCGATCCGGATGAACTGTTCGTTCAGGGAGCAGCGCAGAACAGGGCCAAGGCGGTGTGCACCGGATGTCCGGTGCGGACGGAGTGCCTGGCCGACGCGCTGGACAACCGCGTCGAATTCGGCGTGTGGGGAGGAATGACGGAGCGGGAGCGCCGCGCACTGCTGCGCAGGCGGCCGACCGTGACCTCTTGGCGCCGGCTGCTGGAGACGGCGCGCACGGAGTACGAGCGAGGCACGGGCGTCGTGCCCCTCGACGACGACGAGGTGTACGAGAACTACGCGGCCGTGGGCTGAACCGCCCCCGGCCGGCACGTCCGGCGAGGCTCCCACCGGTGCGGCCGGGAGTCACCCGGTCGGGCTACGGCAGTTCGTGCCTGTGTGCCGCGAGGCGGTGGCCGATGTCCCGCAGCCCCGTCAGGTCGTGCACATCGCCGGGCAGCGCGGCCACCTCGACGAGCGCCACCTCGGGATGCAGCGAGACGAAGCGGTCACGTGTGCGCTGCTCGCGCGCGAGCATGTGCATACGGTCGGCGTGCAGCCGCAGCAGACCGGCCGTGAGCCGGTCGACGGGATGCTCGGGCGCACCATCGGAATCCATGTCGAAATCCGTGGCCGAGCCGTGGGCGGCGGGCTCTTCGGGGGCGGGGGAGCCTTCCTCGGGAGCCGGGTCCACTGCTGATGCCCCGGAGGCGGGCGTGGGGAAGTCTGAACTGCCGTGCGGTTCGGGAGAGTTACGAAGTCCTTCTTTCCCACCGCCCTGATCGACAATGCCGCGATCTTCAAGATTTTCCGCCGCGGCGAGCGCCCGCTCGGCCGACAGCCCTGCGGCGCTGCTGCCGTGCACCCGGTTGAGCACCAGACCCGCCAGCGGCATGTCCTCCGCGGCCAGCCGCTCCACGAAGTACGCGGCCTCGCGCAGCGCGTCCCGCTCGGGTGCCGCGACCACCAGAAACGCCGTACCGGGCGCCTGCAGCAGCTTGTACGTCGCGTCCGCGCGGGTACGGAAACCGCCGAACGTGGAGTCCATCGCGGTGACGAACGTCTGGACGTCCTTCAGGAGCTGACCGCCGAGCACCTTGCCGAGGGTGCCCGTCATCATCGACATCCCGACGCTCAGGAACTTCATCCCGGCCCGGCCGCCGGCCTTCGCCGGGGCCAGCAGCAGCCGGATCAGCTTGCCGTCGAGGAACGAGCCGAGACGCTTGGGCGCGTCCAGGAAGTCCAGCGCGGAACGGGACGGCGGTGTGTCGACGACGATGAGGTCCCACTCGTCCTTCGAGCGGAGCTGGCCGAGCTTCTCCATGGCCATGTACTCCTGGGTGCCCGCGAAGCCCGCCGACAGCGACTGGTAGAAGGGGTTGCCGAGGATCGCGGCAGCCCGGTCCCCGTCCGCGTGCGCCTCGACGATCTCGTCGAAGGTGCGCTTCATGTCGAGCATCATCGCGTGCAGCTCGCCGTCGCCCTCGATGCCCTTCACGCAACGCGGGGTGTTGTCCAGCGAGTCGATGCCCATCGACTGGGCGAGCCTGCGGGCCGGGTCGATGGTCAGGACGACGACCTTGCGGCCCCGCTCCGCCGCCCGCAGTCCGAGCGCCGCCGCCGTGGTCGTCTTGCCGACGCCGCCCGAGCCGCAGCACACGACGATGCGCGTCCCCGGATCGTCCAGGAGCGGGTCGATGCCGAGCACGCGCGCGGGGGAGAGCGGTCGGGCCCGGTCGGCGGCGGTACCGGTGGTGGGGGCGTACGGGCGGGCGGCGGCCGGGTCCGGGCTCATGACCTCTCCTGCTTGCGACATCTGTTGGGCCGTACGAGGGGTGATGGGCCGTCCGAGGGGCGCGGGTCTCATGACACGTCCTGCGCGCGCAGCTCGGCGGCCAGCGCGTACAGCCCGGCCAGATCCATGCCCTCCGTGCGCAGCGGCAGTTCGTGCCGGGGCGGGCCGAGTCCGGCGAGCACCGCGCGCTGCTCGTGCTCCAGCGCGTACCGCTCGGCGTACTCCGCGGCCTGCTCCAGCAGTGGGCCGACCAGCCGCTCGGCGTGTCCGCCCCGCCGGGGCCCGCCGAGACCCGCGGCCGACAGGGACCTCGCGACCGAGGAACGCGGGACCGTCCGGGCGAGTTCCAGTCCGGCCGCGTCCAGCAGCTCGGGGCGGACCATGTTCACGATGACCCGGCCCACCGGCAGGCGTGCCCCGCGCAGCTCGGCGATGGCGTCCGCGGTCTCCTGGACCGGCATCTCCTCCAGCAGCGTCACCAGGTGCACGGCCGTCTCCGGTGACTTCAGCACCCGCATCACGGCCTGCGCCTGGTTGTGTATGGGGCCGATCCTGGCCAGGCCCGCCACCTCGTCGTTGACGTTCAGGAAGCGGGTGACGCGGCCCGTGGGCGGGGCGTCCATGACGACGTGGTCGTAGACGAACCGGCCCGACCTGTCCTTGCGGCGCACCGCTTCGCACGCCTTGCCGGTCAGCAGGACGTCCCGCAGCCCCGGGGCGACGGTGGTGGCGAAGTCGATCGCGCCGATCTTCCGCAGGGCCCGGCCGGCGCCGCCCAGCTTGTAGAACATCTGGAGGTAGTCCAGCAGGGCCAGTTCCGGGTCGATGGCCAGTGCGTACACCTCCCCGCCGCCCGGCGCGACGGCGATTCTTCTCTCCTCGTAGGGCAGTGCCTCCGTTTCGAAGAGCTGTGCGATGCCCTGCCGGCCCTCGACCTCGATGAGGAGCGTCCGCTTCCCCTCCGTGGCCAGGGCCAGCGCAAGGGCCGCGGCGACCGTGGTCTTGCCGGTCCCGCCCTTGCCACTGACGACTTGGAGCCTGCTCACGTATTCGAGACTAACCAGTCCGTCTCGGGACCACGCGGGAGGCTGTGGACAACGCGGCCGTCCCGGTCGGCGACAGCCTGTGGACAACGGGCCGCGGCGGGGGACCGGCGGGGCCGGGATGCGGCCGGGGAGTGCCCGTGGGCGGCGGCGGGAGGAGGCGGGGCAGCGGCTAGAGTCGGCCGCATGACCAAGTGGGAATACGCAACCGTGCCGCTGCTCGTCCATGCCACGAAGCAGATTCTGGACACCTGGGGCGAGGACGGCTGGGAGCTCGTCCAGGTCGTGCCCGGCCCGAACAACCCCGAGCAGCTCGTCGCCTACCTGAAGCGGGAGAAGCAGGCATGAGTGCCGTCGAGGCGCGCCTGGCCGAGCTGGGCCTGACGCTTCCGGAGGTCGTCCCGCCGCTGGCCGCGTACCAGCCGGCCGTGCAGACCGGCCCGTACGTGTACACCGCCGGCCAGCTCCCCATGGTGGGGGGCAAGCTGCCGGTCACCGGGAAGGTCGGCGCGGAGGTCACGCCGGAGGAGGCCAAGGAGCTGGCCCGCACCTGTGCGCTCAACGCCCTGGCCGCCGTCAAGTCGGTCGCCGGTGACCTGGACCGCATCGCCCGTGTGGTGAAGGTCGTGGGCTTCATCGCCTCCGCGTCCGACTTCACCGGCCAGCCCGCCGTCCTGAACGGAGCCAGCGAGCTCCTCGCTGAGGCCCTCGGCAACAAGGGCGTGCACGCGCGCAGCGCCGTGGGAGTGACGGTGCTGCCGCTGGACGCCCCGGTCGAGGTCGAGATCCAGGTGGAGCTGACCGAGGCCTGAGGCGACCGGGGGCCGGTCCGCGGCGGCGGGCCCCCGCTCGTCCGCCGCGTGCGCGTCCCCCGGGTCCCCGCCCGGCCGGTCCGCACCCGGCCGGTCCGCTGCCCGTGCCGGAAGGGCCCCTCTCGAACATCCGCGCGTCACCAGATAGCCTCCGGCCATGGCGAATGGGCAGTGGTATCCCCCGGAGTGGCCCGCCCGCATCCGCGCGCTCGCGGAGGGCACCCTCACCCCGGTGGCCCCGAAACGCGCGGCCACCGTCATGCTCCTGAAGGACACCGGCGCCCCCGCCGGTACCGGGACGGCGGTGCACATGCTGCGCCGCCGCGCCTCCATGGCCTTCGCCGCCGGTGCGTACGCCTACCCGGGCGGCGGGGTCGACCCCCGCGACGACGACCGCGGCGTGCGCTGGGCGGGCCCCACGCGCGCGTGGTGGGCCGGCCGCCTCGGCGTTCCCGAGGCGGAGGCCCAGGCGATCGTCTGCGCGGCCGTCCGGGAGACGTACGAGGAGGCGGGCGTCCTGCTCGCCGGGCCCACCCCGGACTCCGTCGTCGGCGACACCACGGGTGACGACTGGGAGGCCGACCGTGCCGCCCTGGTCGACCGCGAGCTGTCCTTCGCCGAGTTCCTCGACCGCCGGGGCCTGGTCCTGCGCTCCGACTTGCTGGGCGCCTGGGCCCGATGGATCACTCCCGAGTTCGAGTCCCGCCGCTACGACACGTGGTTCTTCGTCGCCGCGCTCCCGGAGGGACAGCGCACCCGCAACGCCTCCACGGAGGCCGACCGCACGGTGTGGATATCCCCGGGCGAGGCCGCGGCGTCGTACGACAAGGGGGAGCTGCTGATGATGCCGCCGACCATCGCGACGCTGCGTCAGCTCGTCCCGTACGGCACGGCCGCCGAGGCGCTCGCCGCCGCACCCGGCCGGGACCTCACCCCGGTGCTGGCCGAGGCGCGGCTGAAGGACGGCGAGGTGGTGCTGTCCTGGCCGGGCCACGACGAGTTCACCAAGCACATCCCGGCCGGGGGAGGGTCCGCATGACGGCCGCGAACACCCTGCCCGGCCAGCCGCGCGGCGGGGTCGAATCCGGGCCCGCCACCGCGCGCGCGGTGAACGTCCTGGCGCCCAACGCCTCCGCGATGACCCTGGACGGCACCAACACCTGGCTCCTGTCGGAGCCTGACTCCGGCCTCGCCGTCGTCGTCGACCCCGGTCCCCTGGACGAGGGACATCTGCGGCACGTCGTCGGGACGGCCGAGCGGGCCGGCAAGCGCATCGCCCTGACCCTGCTGACGCACGGTCACCCCGACCACGCCGAGGGTGCCGCCCGTTTCGCCGAACTGACCGGCACGCGCGTGCGTGCCCTCGATCCGGCGCTGCGCCTCGGCGACGAGGGCCTCGCCGCCGGGGACGTCATCGAGGTCGGCGGGCTGGAGCTGAGGGTCGTCCCCACGCCGGGGCACACCTCCGACTCGCTGTGCTTCCACGTGCCTGCCGACCGGGCGGTCCTCACCGGCGACACGGTCCTCGGGCGCGGTACGACGATGGTGGCGCACCCCGACGGACGGCTCGGCGACTACCTGGACTCCCTGCGCAGGCTCAGGTCGCTCACGGTCGACGACGGCGTGCGCACGGTCCTGCCGGGGCACGGGCCGGTCCTCGACGACGCCCAGGGTGCCGTCGAGTACTACCTGGCCCACCGCGCGAACCGGCTCGCCCAGGTGGAGACGGCCGTGGAGAACGGCCACCGCACGGCCCCCGAGGTCGTCGCCCACGTGTACGCGGACGTGGACCGCTCGCTGTGGCCCGCGGCGGAGCTGTCGGTGCGGGCGCAGTTGGAGTACCTGCGCGAGCACGGGCTGATCTGAGCCGCGCCCCGGGCGGGGCCCGACGCGGCTGTGCCCGCCTCCGTCCGGAGGCGGGCACAGAAGGGGGTCTGGCCGCGGGGGCCGACGTCAGCGCGAGCGCTTCGCGAGGCGCTCCACGTCCAGCAGGATGACGGCACGCGCCTCCAGACGCAGCCAGCCGCGCTGGGCGAAGTCGGCCAGCGCCTTGTTGACCGTCTCGCGGGACGCGCCGACCAACTGGGCCAACTCCTCCTGCGTGAGGTCGTGCACGACGTGGATGCCCTCCTCGGACTGCACGCCGAAGCGGCGCGACAGGTCCAGCAGGGCGCGGGCCACACGGCCCGGGACGTCCGAGAAGACCAGGTCGGACATCGCGTCGTTCGTCTTGCGCAGGCGGCGGGCGACGGCGCGCAGCAGGGCCGTGGCCACCTCGGGCCGGACGTTCAGCCAGGGCTGGAGGTCGCCGTGGCCGAGGCCGAGCAGCTTGACCTCGGTCAGCGCGGTCGCGGTCGCGGTGCGCGGGCCCGGGTCGAACAGCGACAGCTCGCCGATCAGCTCGCTGGGGCCGACCACCGCCAGCATGTTCTCGCGGCCGTCCGGGGACGTGCGGTGCAGCTTGACCTTGCCCTCGGTGACGACGTAGAGCCTGTCGCCGGGGTCGCCCTCGTGGAACAGGGAGTCGCCGCGCGCGAGTGTCACCTCACTCATGGAGGCGCGCAGCTCCGCGGCCTGCTCGTCGTCGAGCGCTGCGAAGAGCGGGTTGCGCCGCAGAACGTCGTCCACGAGTTCTCTCCTTGTCGACCTGCTCAGGGGATCTTGCTCCCCCACGTACACAGGGAACCGTGCTCCCCATATTGCC
>DASTDN010000069.1:0-9497 GCA_035710365.1 Streptomyces sp.
CGGGTCGGCTCGTCCAGGATCAGCACATCCGGACCGGCGAAGATCCACTTGCTGAGGACGACCTTCTGCTGGTTGCCGCCCGACAGCTTGCCCACCGGCTCGAACACCGTCGGCGCCTTGATGTTCATCGACTCGCGGAACCGTTCGGCGACCTGCCGCTCCCCGTGCTCGTCCACCACGCCCCGCCGCGCGACCTTGGCCAGCGCCGTCAGCGAGATGTTGCGGTTGATGGTGTCGATGAGGTTCAGCCCGTAGTGCTTGCGGTCCTCCGTCACATACGCGATGCCGTGCTTGACGGCCTGCGCGACGGACTTGGTACGGATCTCCCGGCCGTCTTTGAGGACCGTGCCGCCCGCGTACCGGCCGTAGCTGCGGCCGAACACGCTCATCGCCAGCTCCGTGCGGCCCGCGCCCATCAGGCCCGCGATGCCGACGATCTCGCCGCGCCGCACGGTCAGCGACACGTCGTCGACCACCTTGCGCTGCTGGTCGACGGGGTGGTGCACCGTCCAGTTCCGGATCTCCAGGGCGGGCGCGCTGCCCTCCTCGGGCCGGTGCGGGGTGCGCTCCGGGAAACGGTTCTCCAGGTCGCGGCCCACCATGCCGCTGATGATCCGGTCCTCGGTGGTGCCGGGGGCCTTCACGTCGAGCGTCTCGATGGTCCGCCCGTCCCGCAGGATCGTCACCGAGTCGGCGACCCTGCGGATCTGGTTCAGCTTGTGGGAGATGATGATCGAGGTGATGCCCTGCTTCTTCAGCTCCAGGATCAGATCGAGGAGCTTGCCGCTGTCCTCGTCGTTGAGCGCCGCCGTGGGCTCGTCGAGGATCAGCAGCTTCACCCGCTTCGACAGGGCCTTCGCGATCTCCACCAGCTGCTGCTTGCCCACACCTATGTCGGTGACCCTGGTGTCCGGGTGGTCCGACAGACCCACCCGGCGCAGCAGTTCGGTGGCGTGCCGCAGCGTCTCGGTCCAGTCGATCACGCCCCGCTTGGCGTGCTCGTTGCCGAGGAAGATGTTCTCCGCGACGGAGAGGTACGGCACCAGCGCCAGCTCCTGGTGGATGATCACGATGCCGCGTTCCTCGCTGGCACGGATGTCCCTGAACCGGCAGGCCCGACCCTCGAAGAGGATCTCGCCCTCGTAGCTGCCGTGCGGGTGGACGCCGGAGAGGACCTTCATCAGGGTCGACTTGCCGGCGCCGTTCTCCCCGCAGATGGCGTGGACCTCGCCCTGGCGAACGGTGAGCGTGACGTCCGACAGCGCCTTGACACCGGGGAAGGTCTTGACGATCGAGCGCATTTCCAGGACGGGTCCCGCCATGGTCGTGCCTTCCAATCAGTAGGTGCCGACGGTTACGAGAGGTCTCCCTCGGAGTAGTAGCCGCCCTCGACGAGGATCTCCCGGTAGTTGGACTTGTCGACGCTCACCGGGTCGAGCAGGTACGACGGCACGACCTTGGCACCGTTGTCATAGGTCTTGGTGTCGTTGACCTCGGGCTTCTCGCCGTTCAGGACGGCGTCGACCATGGCGGAGGCCACCTCGGCGAGCTTGCGGGTGTCCTTGTACACGGTCTGCGTCTGCTGGTCCGAGGCGATCGACTTCACCGACGCGATCTCCGCGTCCTGCCCGGTGAGCACCGGCAGCGGCTTGCTCTTCGAGCCGTAGTCGTCCGACTTCAGCGCCGACAGGACGCCGATGGAGATGCCGTCGTACGGCGAGAGCACCGCGTCGACCCGCTCCCGCTTGTAGGCGGAGGTCAGGATGTCGTCCATGCGCTTCTGCGCCGTGCCGCCGTCCCAGCGCAGCGTCGTCACCTGGTTGAGGCGGGTCTGCTTGGAGCGGACGACCAGATCGCCCTTGTCCAGGTAGGGCTTGAGGACGTTCATCGCGCCCTGGAAGAAGTACTTGGTGTTGTTGTCGTCGTTGGAGCCGGCGAACAGCTCGATGTTGAACGGCCCCTTCTCGCTGCCGTCCTTCAGGCCGAGCTTGTCCAGGATGTAGGTGCCCTGGAGTTCGCCCACCTTCTCGTTGTCGAAGGACGCGTAGTAGTCGACGTTCTCCGAGCCGAGGATCAGGCGGTCGTAGGCGATGACCGGGATGTCCGCCTCCTCGGCCTGCTGGAGGACGTTGTTCAGGGACTTGTTGTCGATCGCCGCGACGATCAGGGCCTTCACGCCCTGCGTGATGAGGTTCTCGATCTGCGAGACCTGCTGGTCCGGGTCGTCCTCGCCGTAGACGAGCTTCGTCCGGTAGCCCTTGGACTCCAGGTTCTTCCTGACGTTGTTGCCGTCCGCTATCCAGCGCTCGGAGGACTTCGTCGGCATGGCGATGCCGATGGTGCCGCCCTTGGCGTCGCCCTTGTCCTCCTTGCTGCCGCCCTCGCCGTCCTGCCCGCAGGCGGTGAGGGTGAGGGCGAGCGAGGCGGCCGTGGCCATCGCGGCGAGTGCGGCTCTGCGGTTGCGCATGGTCATCATCCTTGGGGTGTGCGGCGGGGCTCGGGTGTGTGCGATGGTGCGCGTTCGTGTCGTGTTTTGAGAAGAGTCTTTCCGGAACGTTATGACGAAATCTCGAACCTGTGCAGAGGGCCCGGGAGCCGGGAACCGAGCGGCGCCATGTCGCCGCCCGCGCCGTGACGGGCCAGCAGATCGAGGGCCAGCCGCCCGCGCCGCACCCGCTCCCGCGCGCTGTCCAGCGCGAGTTGCCGCAGGTGGCGGCCGTAGGGGTAGATACCGGGCGCCTTGGACAGGCCGAACTTCAGATACAGCGGGGCGCCCCGCCGGATCAGCTCGGCCAGCTCGTACATCCGGACGTAGCCGCCCAGGTCGTCCGGGGCCTCGATGTACAGGTCCATCGGAGCCCCCGACACCCGCCGTATCTCCGTCAGGTGGCCGGGCGTCAGATCGCCGGGCACGTTGACCGAGTCCGCGCCCAGCCGCTCGTAGACGGCGTACGAGGCCGGGTTCACCGGGCCGATCAGCGCGCTCACCTTCAGCGTCGTCCCGGCCGGGAGGAGGCCCGCCGCACGCGCCCGGTGCAGCGTCCACAGCACGCCCTCGTCGGCCACCAGCAGGCACTGGACGCCCAGTTCGGTGGCCCGTACGGCGTCCTCGACGCAGCCGGCGACCGCGTCGTGGCCCCGGGCGCGCAGTCCCGCGCCGCCCGAGTCGGTACGGGTGGAGCCGCCGGTGTCCCACGTGCCGCGCGGCCCGGTGAACAGGCACAGCTCCACGTCCCGCTCCCGGGCCGCCCCGGCCATCTCGGTGATCTCGGCGTCGGTCAGCATCCACACGCCGCTGCCCTGGCTGATCCGGTGGACCGGCACGTCGAGCCGCGCCGCCTCCTCCAGCACCACGGCGAGCGCCTCGGGCCCCTCGCACGAGGGGATCTCGGTGCGCCAGCGGCCGCCGCCGGGGAAGGAGTGCGGCGAGGCGTCGGCGGGGTCGGGGGCGGGCGCCCCCAGGCCGAGAGCGGTGAGCGCGGGTTCACCGGGCCGGCGCGCGGACGGGAGGGAAGCGTCGGTCACAGGCTGTCCTTCGGATCGTCGGAGTGTCGTGGGGCGTACGGGCGCCCGCGGGCCGGGGACCCGGGCCCGGGCCCTCACCGGTGCGCACACGGTTCGGCGGAGCCGGTGGTTCAGGGCCGCAGCAGCACCTTGCCGACCGCCGGGTCGCCGGACCCCGCCAGCTCGACGGCGTGCGGGAACGCGTCGAGGGGCAGATGGTGCGTGACCAGCGGAAGCGGGTCGAGGAGACCGGCCGCGAACATCCGCACCGCGTGCGCCCAGGCGTCCGGCGGCGCACCGAACACCGTGCGGACCTCCAGTTGCCGCACCACCAGATGGGTGGGGTCCAGGCCCTGCGCGCCGGGCGCCGGAATGCCCGTCAGGACGAGCCGCCCGCCGCGCCGCAGCAGCGCGGCGGCCGTGCGCGCCGCGTCCGCGGACCCGGCCGCCTCGATCACGACGTCGAAACCGCCGGGCGGTCCGTCGTCCTTGACGCGGTAGGCGGTCGCGCCGAACCGCCGGGCCGTTGCCTCGCGTTCCGGGCCCGCGCCCACCACCAGCAGCTCCGCCGGGGAGCAGGCCGCGAGGAAGCGCGCGGCGAGCATGCCGAGGGTGCCCGTGCCGACGACGGCGACCCGCTGGCCGGGCCGCGCGTCCGCCTTCAGCGCGGCGGCGGCGACGCAGGCGGCCGGCTCCAGCAGCGCGGCGGCGGTCAGGTCGCAGTCGTCGGGCAGCGGGTGCAGCAGCCGGGCGGGCAGCGTGAGCGTGCCAGCCATCGCGCCGGGCAGCGTGAACCCGGTCTCCTCGTACCCGGCGGTGCACAGCGTCGTGTCGCCCGCGTGGCACCGGTCGCACACCTGGCAGTTGCGGAAGCCCTCGCCGACGGCCCGGCGGCCGACGAGCGCGGCCGGCACCCCGGCGCCGACGGCCGCGACGGTCCCGGACCACTCGTGGCCGGGCGTGAGCGGATACCGCACGTACCCCTCGGGCCGGCTGCCCCGGTACACCTCGCGGTCGCTGCCGCAGATCCCCACGGCGTGCACGGTCACCAGCGCCTCGCCGGGGCCGGGCTCGCGCGGCTCGTGCGGCACGAGCCGGTGCTCGCCCGGGGCGGTGACGACGACGGCCGTGCTCACGCGGCGCCGCCCGCCGGCCGGCGCCGCTCCCAGCCCTCGGCCCACAGGTCGAACCGGGCCTGCTGCTGCGGGAACTCGGCGGCGGCGTCGACGTCCAGCTCGACCCCGAGCCCGGGTGCGTCGGACAGGTGGAAGCAGCCGTCCTCCGGATCCACCTGCGGGGCGCCCTTGACGACGTTCTTGATCTCCGCGTCCGCGAAGTCGTTGAAGTGCTCCAGGACCTTGAAGTTCGGGGTGGTGAAGCCGACCTGCAGGGAGGCGGCGGTGAGCACGGACCCGCCCACGTTGTGCGGGGCGACGAGCACGTAGTGCGCCTCGGCGGTCGCGGCGAGCTTCCGGGTCTCCCAGATGCCGCCGATGTGCCCCACGTCCGGCTGGACGATGTCCGCCGACTGGTCCTCGAACAGTTCCCGGAACTCGATCCGGTCGTGGATGCGCTCCCCGGTCGCCACCGGCACGTCCACCTTCCCGGCGACCTTCCGCAGCGCCTTCAGGTTCTCCGGCGGCACCGGCTCCTCCAGCCAGGCCGGCCGGAACGGCGCGAGTTCGTGGGCCAGCCGCACGGCCGTGGCGGGCGAGAAGCGTCCGTGCATCTCCAGCATCAGCTCGGTCTCGGGCCCGATCGCGTCCCGTACGGCCTCGATGAGCGAGACGGCGTACAGGGTCTGCCGGTGGTCCAGCTCGAAGTGGCCGGTGCCGAAGGGGTCGATCTTCAGCGCCCGGTAACCGCGCGCCACGACCGCCCGCGCGGCCGTGTGGTACGCCTCGGGGGTCCGCTCGGTCGTGTACCACCCGTTGGCGTACGCCTTTACCCTGTCGGTGACCCTGCCGCCCAGGAGCTGCCACACGGGCACGCCGAGGGCCTTGCCCTTGATGTCCCAGCAGGCCGTCTCGACCACCGCGATGCCGGACATCACGATCTCGCCCGCGCGGCCGAAGTCGCCGTACTTCATGCGGCGCACGAGATCCTCGACGGCGAACGGGTCGGACCCGAGGATGTGGTTCGCCTCCGCCTCCCTCAGATAGCCGAGCAGGGCGTCGGTGTGTCCGAGCATGCGGGTCTCGCCGACCCCCGTGACGCCCTCGTCGGTGTGGACCTGGACATACGTCAGGTTGCGCCACGGCGTCCCGACCACGTGGGTGCTGATTCCGGTGATACGCACGGCAGTTGCCCCTTCGTAGCCGCTCACGTCCGGCCTTGTTCGAGATTTCGTCATGCGTTCGAAATGCTGGCGTGACAGTAAGGACGCGGCGGTGAGGGTGTCAATGGCGCGGGCGCACCACGGTTTCCGCGGTTTCGGCACCCCGTTTCGGGTGATTGACGCGCCGGAAGCAGGGGTTCCCTACACAACTTTCACCGGAGGCCCCAGGAACGCCCCCATGCGGGAACTTAACCTTCCCGCGTCATGGACTTTTGCCAGCCGTGCCGACGGCACCTGAACGGCGCCCTCACCTGCCCCGGGTGCGGGGCCACGGCCGCGCAGCCCTGGGCCCGGCACCCCCAGGCCGGGTACGACGGTCACGGCGCCCCCGCCGCCCCGGGCCCCACGGGCCCGGCCGGGGACCACGACGCGTACGGCGACACGTACGACGAGGCGTATGACGACGGGTACGCGGACGGCTACGACGACGACTTCGAGGACGACGAGGACCCGGACGCGGAGGACGCGGACACCGGCCCCGACGCGCCGCGGGGCGGCCGGGCCGCGCGGCGCCGGGGCGGCGGGGACGCCGGCAGCCGCCGGGACCGCAAGGCGGCCGCGCACCGGCGGCGGCGCCGCCGGGTGCTGATGGTCGGCGCGGGCTTCGTCCTGGCGGCGGGCGGCCTGAGCCTGGCGGAGCTGGGCGCGGACGGCCCGGCCGGCCCCGCCCGCCCGGCGGCGGCGGGCGCGGACACGGAGGACGGCGGCGGTACGGGGTCCGGTCCCTCCGCGGACGGCACGGGCGCCGCGCCCGGATCGGGCGGCCCGGCCGCGTCGGCGTCGGGTTCCGCGTCGGAGTCGGCGTCCGCCTCGCCCTCCGCGTCGGAGTCCGGGCCGGACGACGACGAGTCGTCGGAGGCGTCCCCGGACGAGGAGGCCTCGCAGACGCCGGCGCCGACGGACCCCCAGCAGCCCCCCACGCAGCAGCCGGGCGACCCGGACCCGCAGCCCACCACGCAGCCCCCGCCCCCGCCGCCGCCCCAGCCCACGGAGACGTGCGACCGCTTCCTGTGGTGGTGCACCTAGCAGGCGGCCCCGGGCGCGGTCAGAGCCTGACGATCATCTTGCCGATGTTGTCGCCGCGCAGCACCCCGAGGAACGCCTCCAGGTTGTTCTCGATGCCCTCGAACACGGTCTCCCGGTACTTCAGCTCACCCGAGGCGACCCACGGCCCGACCTCCGCCACGAACTGCGGCTGAAGGTCGTAGTGGTCGCCGACGAGGAAGCCCTCGATGCGGCCCCGGGTCTGGATGAGGCGGGCGAGGTTGCGCGGGCCGGGCGTGGGCTCGGTGTCGTTGTAGACCGAGATCATGCCGCAGACGGCGATCCGCCCGCCGCGGTTGAGGCGGCCGATCGCCGCCTCCAGGTGCTCGCCGCCCACGTTGTCGAAGTACACGTCGACGCCGTCCGGCGCGGCCTGCTTCAACTGCTCGTGCACCGGGCCCGCCTTGTAGTTGAAGGCGGCGTCGAAGCCGTACTCCTCCACCAGCAGCCGGACCTTCTCGTCCGAGCCCGCCGACCCGACCACCCGGGAGGCGCCCTTCAGCTTCGCGAGCTGGCCGACCTGGCTGCCGACCGCGCCGGCCGCGCCCGACACGAACACCGCGTCGCCCTCCTTGAACGCCGCGGTGCGCAGCAGACCCGCGTAGGCCGTCAGGCCCGTCATGCCGAGCACGCCGAGGTACGCCGACAGCGGCGCGGCCCCGGCGTCGACCTTCACCGCGTGGCGCGCGTCCACCGCCGCGTACTCGCGCCAGCCGAGGAAGTGCAGCACGTGGTCGCCGACGGCGAAACCCTCCGCGTTCGACGCCACGACCTCGCCGACCGCGCCGCCCTGCATCACCTCGCCCAGCTCGAAGGGCGCCACGTAGGACTTCGCGGCGCTCATCCGGCCGCGCATGTACGGGTCCACCGAGAGGTGGGTGTTGCGGACCAGCACCTGCCCCTCGCCGGGCGTGGGGACCTCGGACTCGACCAGGGCGAAGTCCCCGGGCGTCGGCAGGCCCACCGGGCGGCTCAGCAGGTGCCATTCGCGGTTGATCATGAACTCGGACCTCTCCATTTACTTCAGTACCTGAAACAACACTGTGCCTGAATATTTCAGGGTGTCAAGCAACTGGGTACCATGGGAGACATGGCCACACCGCACCCGCCACGCCGCCCCGACGCCCTGACCCTGGAGGTCGTGGAACTGGTCGGCGAGGTCGTCTCCCGCTACCACGCGGACTACGAGGAGGCCGCGGCCGGTCACGCGCTCACCGGCGCCCAGGCGAAGCTGCTCGGCCTCCTCTCGCTGGAGCCGCTGCCGATGCGCAAGCTCGCCCAGCAGCTCAAGTGCGAGCCGTCCAACGTCACCGGCATCGTCGACCGCCTGGAGGCCCGCGGCCTGGTCGAACGCCGCCCCGCACCCGCCGACCGGCGCGTCAAGGTCGCCGCCGCCACCGACGAGGGGCGCCGCGTCGCCCGCAGCCTGCGCGAGTCCCTCCGCTTCGCCCGCGCACCCCTCGCCGCCCTCACCGACGACGAACGCGTGGCACTGCGCAACGCGCTGCGCCGCATGCTCGGCGCGGACCCGGCGCCCGGCGACGACCGTGACGACCGGTGACGGGCGTCCGGGACCCGCTCGATAGGGTGAGTCCATGCGCGATCTCGGGGTGGGTTTCGGGTACTTGCTGAAGGGCCAGCGCTGGGTGGCCCGGCACGGCAGGCAGTACGGCTTCGGGCTGCTGCCCGGCCTCATCGCCCTCGTCCTGTACGCGGCGGCGCTCGTCAGCCTCGCCCTGTGGGGCCAGGACCTCGTCGGATGGGCGACCCCCTTCGCCGACGACTGGTCGAGCCCGTGGCAGGGCCTGTTCCGCGGCTTCCTCACCGTCGTGCTCTTCGTCCTCGCGCTGCTGCTGTCCGTCGTCACCTTCACCGCGGTCACGCTCCTGGTCGGCCAGCCCTTCTACGAGAGCCTGTCCGAGCGCGTCGACCGCGACGTCTCCCCGGAGGGCACCGCCCCCGAGTCGGACCTGCCCCTGTGGCGCGAACTGTGGATCTCGGGCCGCGACAGCCTGCGCGTCGTGCTGCGCGCCGCCGTGTGGGGCGTCCTGCTCTTCGCGCTGGGCTTCGTCCCCGTCCTCGGCCAGACGGTCGTCCCCGTGCTCGCCGTCTTCGTCACCGGCTTCTTCCTCACCGAGGAACTCGCCGCCGTCGCCCTCCAGCGCCGCGACGTCGAACTGCGCGCCCGCCTCACCCTGCTGCGTTCCCGCAAGACCCTCGTGTGGGGCTTCGGCACTCCCCTCGCGGCGGCCTTCCTGGTGCCGTTCGTCGCCGTGTTCCTCATGCCGGGCGCCGTCGCGGGCGCCACCCTGCTCGCGCGGGAGCTGATGGGGGAGGAGACCGGGAGCGCCGCCGCGGCGTCCGAGGAGGAGAGCGGCGCGACCCGCTGACGGGGTTTCCGCCGAACGGGGCCCGCCGCCCCGCCCGCAGGTGACGGCCGGGTGCCCTCGGCCCTGCCCGTCGGTGACAGCCGGTGTCCTCGGCCCTGCCCGTCGGTGACGGCCCGTGCTCTCCGCCCCGGCCGCTGTCGATGCCCGGTCTTCTCCGCCCCGCCCGCGGTGTCCGGCGGCGGCCTGTTCACGGACCGCGGGTCCACGCCCCGGCGAGGGAC
>DASTDN010000070.1:0-21703 GCA_035710365.1 Streptomyces sp.
CGGCGCGCTCCGCGGCCGTGCGGCCGTACGACGGTGAGCTGTGTGCGGTCGGCGGCGGCGACGGGCAGGGGGGCGCCCTCGGGGTCCCAGAAGGCGACCTTGCCGTGGCGCGGGAGGGGCGCGGGCACGAAGACGGCGGCGAGGCGGGCCGGGACCGGGCCGTCCGGGGTCCCGGTGGCCGGGCGGGCCGGGTCCGGGGCGCCGGGTGTCCCGGGCCGGGCCCGCTCCGCGGACGGTGGGTCCGCGACCGTGCCGGCCGTGCCGAAAGCCCCGCTCATACGCCCTGCCGCCTCCTGTCCGCCGGCCGGTCCGTGGCCGTCGCGCCCTGTGTCCTGGACTGTCCTCGACTCTACGGGCGGGGTCTGACAATCGGGCCCTGAAGCGGGACAGAGCGGGAGGGAAGGGGCGTGCCGGGGGTTACGGGACGGTGCGGGAGACGACGTACACCATGATGTGGTCCGGGTTCGTGGCGTTCACCACGACGTCCTGGGTGGGGGCCGGGTTCTTCTGCCGGTGGACCAGGCCCGACCAGCGGCCGTCGTCGGGGAACTTCCAGCCGCTGACCTTCTGGTGGCGGGGGCCGATCGTCACATGGCCCTTTCTGAGGTCCTCGCGGGTGACGCCCATGCCGGTGAGGAAGGCCTCCAGGCCCGCCTCGGTGGTGCCGAACTGCACGTAGAGGCGGCTGGTCTTCCAGTTGTTGGTCTCGTAGTGGGCGACGTGGTCGGCGGGGTGCGGGACGGGCACCTGGTAGAGGCGGCGCTGCACCTTGGAGGGCCAGCCCGGGGCGAGGCCGGTCGCCGAGTACTTGGCCTCCTTGTCCTTGCCGCTGGCGCGGCTCTGGTTCGCGGAGATCACCAGGTAGCCGGCCGGGATGCCGATGAGCAGCACGATGATCAGCAGGGTGAGGGCCCTGCGGCGGATCATGTGGCGGCGGTCCTCGGCCGGCGGGGCGGGGGGCGTCGCGGCGCTCACGCCGACTCCCCGGGCGTGCGGCGGAACTGGTCCGTGGTGCGCCGGAACTGCGCGTACCGCTCGTAGCGCTCGTGGCGTTCCACGCGGCGGCGCTTGGCGCGGCGGAAGCGGCGGGCGACGAGCCGGGCGAGGTCGGCCGCGCCGACCATGCCGGCCTCGGGGCCGAGCTGGGCGCGGGCGATGCGGGCCTCGGGGCGGTAGCCGCGGCCGGTGAGGTTGCGGCGGAAGGCGTCCCGGGCGGGGCCGATGAGCAGGTCGTCGGCGGCCGAGACGCCGCCGCCGATCACGAAGCAGGACGGGTCGAGGGCGGCGGCGAGGTTGGCGATGCCGACGCCGAGCCACTGCCCGATGTCCTGGAGCAGTTCGATGCACATGGCGTCGCCCTCGCGGGCCAGCTCGGTGATCATCGGGCCGGTGATGTCGGAGATCTGGCCCTTGACGTGCTCGATGATGCCGTAGGCGACCGGGGAGTCGGCGGCGGCGAGCTCGCGGGCCTCGCGGACCAGGGCGTTGCCTGAGCTGTACTGCTCCCAGCAGCCGCGGTTGCCGCACGGGCAGCGGTGGCCGCCGGGCACCACCTGCATGTGGCCGAACTCGCCCGCGACGCCGTACTTGCCGCGCTTGACCTGGCCGTCCTCCAGGATCGCGCCGCCGATGCCGGTGCCCAGGGTGATCATCACGAGGTGGTCCTCGTCACGTCCGGCGCCGAAGCGCCACTCGGCCCAGGCGGCGGTGTTGGCGTCGTTGTCCACGAGGACGGGCACCGACAGGCGGCCGGCGAGGCGGTCGCGCAGCGGCTCGTTGCGCCAGGACAGGTGGGGGGCGAACAGGACGCGGTTGCGGTCGGCGTCGACCCAGCCGGCCGCGCCGATGCCGACGGCGTGCACGTCGTGCCGGTCGGAGAGGTCCAGGACCAGCTCGACGATGGTGTCCTCGACGACCTTGGGGCTCTTGGACTTGTCGGGGGTCTCCGCGCGGAGCTTCTCCAGGATGTTGCCGTCGGCGTCGACGACGCCCGCCATCACCTTGGTGCCGCCGATGTCGATCCCGACGGTCGGCACGCGGGGTGCCGTCAGGTGCGAGCGGCGTTCCCGGGTGCCGACCGTGCGGAGCACGGGGCGCCGGGAGCCGAGGGGGGCGCTGAAGTCGCGGTAGGTGCTCATCGGGGCCGATTCTGCCGCACCTGCGTCGACAACACCGAACGGGGAGGAAGGGGCCCCTCCGCCCGCCGCCGACGACGGCGCGCGAGTTCCTCCGCACGCGGGGGACCGGCGCGGACGGGCCCTCGGGGCCGCATGCGCCCCGTTGCCCGCCAGGGGGCCACCCACCCGGCGGACGGGGGACGGCTCCCGGTCGCATTGTCCTGACATTGCGACGAACCAGGCGTCCCGGCGGGACCGGGCGGGGCCGGTGTCAGGGGCGTACGAGGAGCTGGAACTCGAAGGAGTAGCGCGACGGCCGGTAGGTGTGGGTGCCGTACTCGACCGCGCGGCCGGTGTCGTCGAAGGTCACGCGCTCCATGGTGAGCAGCGGCGCGCCCTCCCGTTCCGTGAGCCGGTCCGCCTCGACGGCCGTGGCGGCGCGGGCGCCGATGGTCTGCCGGGCGCTGTGCAGGGTGATCCCGGCGGCGCGCATCAGCCGGTACAGGCCGGTCGCCTCCAGGTGGCCGGTGTCCAGGTCGAGCAGGCCGGGAGGGAGGTAGTTGCACAAGTACGCCATGGGCTGGCCGTGCGTGAGCCGCAGCCGCTCGATGCGGTGCACGTCGCTGTCCTCGGCGACACCGAGCGTCGCGGCGATCTCCGCGGAAGCCGGTACGACCGTGTTGACCAGGACTTTCGTGCCAGGGCGCTGCCCGGCCGTCTCCAGGTCGTCGTAGAGGCTGCTCAGTTCCAGGGGGCGCTTGACCCGGCTGTGCACGACCTGCGTGCCGACCCCGCGGCGCCGCACCAGCAGGCCCTTGTCGACCAGGCACTGGATGGCCTGGCGGAC
This sequence comes from Streptomyces sp., assembly GCA_035710365.1. Lineage (GTDB taxonomy): Bacteria > Actinomycetota > Actinomycetes > Streptomycetales > Streptomycetaceae > Streptomyces. Next base: position 2,965 of record DASTDN010000070.1, read on the forward strand.
CGTGGGACGGGACAGGCCGAGCCGGCCCGCCAGCTCGATCTCGTTGCCGAGCAGGCTGCCCGGGGTGAGCGCGCCGCGCTCGATCGCGCCCTCCAACTGCTGCGCGAGCTGGAAGTACAGGGGGACCGGAGAGTTCCGGTCCACCATCAGCCCAAGCGGCACGGTCGGGTCCACTCCTGGTTTCGGCACGGCCCGAGCGTAGCTCTGCCCGTTGTGTACGGGAAGTTGCGCAGTTCGGTTGTCCGGACATGCGCATTGACAGGGCCCGGGCGGGGCCGCACTTTGTTTGCATGCGTATCGGGGTCATCGGGACGGGCCGGATCGGCGCCGTCCACGCGAACACGCTCAGCCGCCACCGCGACGTGGGGTCCCTGATCCTGACGGACGCCGAGGCGGGGCGGGCGCAGCGGCTGGCGCACCGGCTGGGCGAGACGGCGGCGCCCGGCGTGGACGAGATCTTCAAATGGGGCGTGGACGCCGTCGTGATCACCACGGCGACCCCGGCGCACGCCGACTACATCGGCCGGGCGGCGCGCGCGGGCCTGCCGGTCTTCTGCGAGAAGCCCATCGCGCTCGACCTGCCGGGCACGCTGCGGGCGATCGCCGAGGTGGAGACGGCCGGGACGATCCTCCAGATGGGGTTCCAGCGCCGCTTCGACACCGGCTACGCGGGCGCGCGGCAGGCGGTGCGGTCGGGCCGGCTCGGGCGGCTGCACACCGTCCGGGCGGTGACGTCCGACCGGACGCCGCCCCCGGCCGAATTCCTGCCGCTGTCCGGGGGCCTGTACCGGGACACGCTGATCCACGACTTCGACGCGCTGCGCTGGACGACGGGGCGCGAGGTGAGCGACGTGTACGCCGCCGGGTCCGACGCGGGCCCGCGGATGTTCCGGGAGGCGGGCGACGTCGACACGGCCGCGGCGGTCCTCACCCTCGACGACGGCACCCTGGCCACGGTCACCGGGACCCGGCTGAACGGCGCGGGCTACGACGTGCGCATGGAGCTGGCCGGGGAGCTGGACCAGATCGTCGTGGGCTTGGACGACCGCACCCCGATCGCCTCCACCGAGCCGGCCGGTCCCCCGGCCGCCGACAAGCCGTGGACGGGCTTCCTGGAGCGCTTCGCCCCCGCCTACGAGGCCGAGCTGTCGGCGTTCGTGGAGGTGGTGCGGGGCGAGCGGCCCAACCCGTGCGACGGACGCGAGGCGCTCCAGGCGCTGCGCGTCGCCGAGGCCTGCGAGGTGTCCCGGCGGCAGCGAAGACCCGTGCGGCTCGGGGAGATCCCCGGCGGCCGGGAGCCGCTGCTGAGGTGAGGTCCCGGCCCGGCTACGGCCCGGCCGCTCCGGGACGGCCGTCGCGCCGGTCGTCCAGCAACCCCGCGTCGTGGGCCAGCAGGGCGATCTGGACGCGGTTGTTGAGGCCGAGGGCGGCCAGGACGCGGGAGACGTGGGACTTCACGGTCGCCACGCTCATGAACAGTTCGGCGGCGATCTCCGCGTTGGCGAGGCCGCGGCCGACCGCCACGGCGACGTCGCGTTCCCGGTCGTTGAGGAGGGCGATGCGAGCACGCGCGCGGTCCCGGCGGGTGTCGGCCGCGCTGTCGGCCGCGTGCGTCATCAACTGGCGGGTGACGGCGGGCGACAGGACGGGGTCGCCCGCCGCGACCCGGCGCACCGCGTCCAGGATCTCGGCGGGCGGGGTGTCCTTGAGGACGAACCCGGCGGCGCCCGCGCGCAGCGCCCGCAGCACCTGCTCGTCGGCGTGGAAGGTGGTCAGCACGATCACCTGGGGGGCGTCCTCGCGGGCGCGCAGCAGTTCCGTGGCCGTGAGGCCGTCGGTCCTCGGCATGCGGATGTCCATGAGGACGACGTCCGGGCGGGTGCGCTCGACGAGCGCCTCGGCCTCGCCGCCGTCACCGGCCTCGCCGACGACCTCGATGTCGTCCGCGCCGCCCATCATGAAGGACAGCCCGGCCCGCACGAGCGGGTCGTCGTCGACGAGGAGCAGTCTGATCGCAGTCATGGGCCCTGGGTGGTCGCGGTGGGTGGAGGGGACGCCCCGGGGGCGGGGCACGGCACGGCCGGTGCGGGCGGTGTCAGGCGCGCAGCACCACTCCGTGGCGGGTGCGCAGGACGCGCAGTTCCCACCAGACCACGGCGGTCACCGAGGCGGGGCCGCCCAGGAAGGCGAGGATCTGGACGAGTGGCGGGCCCGGCGGCAGGCCGCCCGCCAGCAGGCTGATCACCGCCCATTCCCACACCAGGACGCCGGTGAGCAGGGCGGGCAGCGTCGGGTGGACGGCGGCGGTGTTGAAGCCGGTGCGGATGGCGGGGCCGGTGGCGAAGCCGAGGAAGAACACCAGCCAGACCAGCGGCAGGAACAGCGCGAGCGTGAGCCAGGGGAAGCCGGGCTCGCCGGTGGTGGACACCGCGTCGGCCTCCTCCGCCATGCCGATGCCGACGACGGCCAGCGGCGCGGCCACGACGGCCGCTATGTACAGCAGGGCCGACCGGCCCGCGGCGCGCACGCGCGGGCGCATGTCGGCCTTCGTCCCGGGGGTCGCCCAGCGGAAGAGGAACGCGATGACGACGGGCGCGGAGAGCAGCAGCAGCGGCGGGGTGATCACGATCCGCATCATGTACTGCTGCTGGACCTCGCTGACGTCCTCGGGCTTGCCGTAGAGGGTGAGCAGCAGCACGCTCAGCGCGGCGGCGGTCCAGGCGCGCGCCTTCTGCAGCCGGACCACCTGCGGGTCCTCGATCCGGCGGGTGCCGCGCGGCGGGAACAGGCGGTGTGCCTGGAGGCGGGCCGAGCGCGCGAACGAGTAGCCCGCGACGAGGGGCACGAGCGCGATCCAGGCGCAGGGCGCGAGCAGGACGAGCCACATGCAGCCGGGGTTGCTGCGCCGCCAGGCGCCGAACATGTCGCGCACCCGGGGCCACTCGGCGCCGCGCAGCCCGCGGTACGCGCCCCAGCCCAGCAGGGAGGTCGTCCTCGGCCGCGGCGGGTACGGCTGGGGGGCATACGGCTGCGGCGGGTAGGGCTGGGGCGGATACGGCTGCGGGTGTCCGTGGGGTGCCGGGCCCGGCTGCGGCGGCAGGTACGGACCGGGGTGGGGCGGGGGGTAGGGGCCCGGGGGCGGGTACGGCCCGCCGTGGGGAGGCGGGGGCAGGGGCGCGTACGGTCCGGCGTTCGCGGGTGGGGGCGGGGGCTGTCCGCCGTTCGGTGGCCACTGGGGCTGGTACGGATTGCTGGGTCCCCCGAAACTCACGCCGGCTGTTTCCTTCCGAGACGGGCGGGTGCTGAAGCTGGACAAACATAGCCACCGCCTCCGACAAGTCAAATGCCGCTCTGCCGGGGGCGGGTGGCGTCGCGTCAGGTCAGTTCCAGGGCAGCCAGGCGCGTACCTGGAACCCGGCGTCCGCCGTGGGGCCGTGCTCCAGCGTGCCGCCGGCCAGGGTGGCGCGCTCGGTCAGGCCGATCAGTCCCTGCCCGGAGCCCGGGACGGGCGGGACGTCGCCCTCGGGTGCCGCGTTGCGCACGGACACCACGAGGCCCTCGCCGGGGCCGCCGCTGACGGTCACCGCGACCTCGGTGCCGGGAGCGTGCTTGCGGGCGTTGGTCAGGGCCTCCTGGGCGATGCGGTAGGCGGTGCGGCCGACGACGGCGGGCACGACGCCTGCGGCGGCGGCTCCGGCGGCGGTGGCGGTGCCGGCTCCGGTGGCCGGGCCGGTGACGTGGTGGGCGAGCGTGACCTTCATGCCGGCTTCGCGGGACTCGGCGACGAGCCCGTCGAGCGCGTCCAGCGTGGGCTGCGGCCGTCCGCCCGCGTCGTCGGTCTCCGCCGCGCGCAGCACGCCGATGATCTGCCGCAGGTCCTGAAGGGCGTCGTGGGCGCTCTCCCGGATGACGCCCGCCGCGCGGGCGACCTCCTCGCGGGAGGCGTCGGGCCGGAACTCCAGGGCGCCCGCGTGCACGCTGAGCAGGGTCAGCCGGTGGGCGAGCACGTCGTGCATCTCGCGGGCGATGGCCTCCCGAGCGAGCCGCTGGGCCTGTTCGGCGCGTAGCCGCGCCTCGGTCTCGGCGCGCCGGGCCCGGTCGCGCAGGCTGAGCACGAGCTGCCGCTTGGACCGGACGAACATGCCCCAGCCGATGGCCGACACGATGAGCAGCCCGGTGAAGAGGAGCACGGCCGGGTACGACAGTTCGGGGTCCGGGCGCAGCCGGAAGAACACCGGGAGGGCGACGAGGGAGACGCCGCCGGTCCAGGCCACGTACCGGAAAGGGCGGTGCACGGCGAGGGTGAAGAGGGAGATCAGCCCGGCGCCGCCCGCGGTGTTGGACACGAAGCCGACCGGGACCATCACGATCGCCAGCCCGAGCGGCCAGCGGCGGCGCAGCCACACGGCGCCGCAGGACAGCGCGCCGATCACCTGGTCGACGGCGGCGAGGGACGCCGGCAGGCGCGGGTCCTCCTCCAGGGACTCGGCGGCGATCACGCCGAGGAGCACGGCCAGCGCGAAGCAGGTGAAGTCCACGATCCAGTCGCGGGCGGTGCGCCGGGTACGGCGTCCGGAGCGCCCGGCGGGGGAATCGAGTTCGTCGGCCAGCGCGGACGGCAGCAGCCACCGGCGCGCGGCGGGAAGGTCGGCGGACGTCGCGGGCCGTTCCGCCTGGTCACCACTCACGGTGGGCCAATCTACGCAGCGCGGCGGCCCTCACACCCCGGCCGGCCCGGATCGCCGACTTCGGTCGCCGGACCGCCGACTTCCGGCGCGGCGGGCGTCGACCTTCGGCGCGCGGCGGTCCCCATTCGGCCCGGGTCCGGGGACTTCCGGCCCGGCGGGCGGTGCGGACCGGCTACTTCCGCCGGGGTGGGCTCGCCTCGCGGCCGATGACAGTGGGGGGTCCGCGAGGCGAGAGTCTCACCCATGAAGAAGGTGCTGGAGTTCCTCGGGTTCATCGCCCTGGTGCAGGGCGTGGCGGGCCTGGTGCACGAGTTCACCGACTGGCGGTGGGGCCTCGTGCAGCGCCTCGGCTTCCTCGACGGCTACGAGCTGTACACGAGCATCGCCCTGGTGCTGCTGGGCTTCGCCCTGTTCGCCGCCGCGGAGAGCCGGCCGGCCGGCTGAGCCGTCTCCGCCCGGGCCGCGAGGCCGGGGCGGAGAGGCCGGGGACGGCGTGGCGCGGGGCGGAGCGTCCACAGCCTCCGCCCCCGCCCCGCGCCCCGGTGTCCGGCCCGGTGCCGGTCAGCAGCCGTAGGCGACGAGGTCGAACGACTCGTAGTGGTCCGCGGTGTAGTAGTCCTCCTGGTAGTCCTCACCGGTGACGATGCGGCGGGCACCACGGTCGGGGGAGCCCGGGGTGATCACCGTGTACTCGTGGTAGTAGCCGGTCGACTGGCTGGGCAGGATGCCTTCCCGGTTCTGGAAGACGGTCCCGTCCTGGTCGTAGGGGAAGGGCCCGCCCTGCTCGATCAGGTCGAGGGTGTCGTGGGCCTGCGAGGGCAGGTCGCTGTAGCAGATGCTGCCGACCGCGGCGGTGGTGGCGGACGCCGTCGTGGTGGAGACGGCGCCGCCCATGAGAAGGGCGGACAGGACGGCTGCTGCCGCGCCGAGGCGCGTCATGTGTGGGGGGAATTTCATGCCGTCCATGATGACGCGCGTAGACGCTGACATGTCAATGACAGGTGTCAACATTTTGCCGTCGCGCCGTGCTCGCGCCCCCGGGTTCAGCCCCCGTCCGGGAGCTCGTACGTCCCGTACTCGGGGCGGCCCGCCAGGTCGTACGTCTGGATCGAGACGCCCGAGGCGGTGACGCGTCCCGCGGTGTGCCGGAAGGCGGTCGGGGCGGTTCCCTCGGCGAACAGGCGGCGGCCGGCGCCGAGTACGACGGGGAACGTCAGCAGGTGGACCGTGTCGACGAGGCCGAGCGCCAGCAGGGAGCGGGCGAGGGCGCCGCTGCCGTGCGTCTGGAGCTGGCCGTCGGTGCGCCGCTTGAGCGCGGTGATCTCCTCGGCGAGGTCGCCGCCGAGGACCGTGGTGCCGTCCCAGCGCGGGTCGGTGAGAGTGGTGGAGGGGACGTACTTGGGCAGCCCGTTCAGCCGGGAGGCGACCGGGTCGGCCGGGTCGGTCACCTTCGGCCACCAGGCGGCGAAGATGTCGTAGGTGCGGCGGCCGAGGAGGAACGCGCTCGCCTGCCCGAAGACCTCGCTCACGAAGCGCCCGAAGTCCTCGTCCGCGTACGGGAAGCTCCAGCCGCCCTGGGTGAAGCCGTCCCGGGTGTCCTCCTCGGCACCGCCGGGCGCCTGGTAGACGCCGTCGAGGGTGACGAAGACGGTGTGGACCAGCTTGCCCATGGCGCAGTGCCCTTCCTGTCCCGGGAGCCTCGGTGCGGCGCGGCGCCCGTTGGCACGGGGCCGCCGCCGAGGTGGATGCCGCGCAAGCCAGTCCACCCTCCGCCGCCCTCCGCGGCCCGGCGCCACGCCGGGCGGCACCCCGTCCGGGTGCGTCAGCCGCCCAGTTCGCGGTGGCGCGCCCGCAGCCGCGCCTCCCCCTCCGCGGTGAGGGCGCCGTGCAGGCGCAGCCGTGAGATGCCGCCGTCCGGGTGGATGTCCACCCGCGCGTGTGTGCCGAGGGCCGTGGCCGGCAGGACGAAGCGGTGGTTGGTGTCGGGCTGGAGGCGGGTGCGCGGCAGGGTCTCCGTCCAGTCCCCGCCCTCGCCGTCCCGTACCGACACCGACGCCCAGCCCGCGCTGTTGCCCTTCAGGTACGCCGTGTCGATCTCGACGGCCCGGATCTCGGACCGGGCGACCAGCGCGTACCGGATCCAGTCGTGGCCCCGGTCGCGGCGGCGGCGCGTCTCCCAGCCGTCGTCCATCTGGCGGGAGCGGCCCGGGTGGATGGTGTGGGCGGGGGGCGAGTAGAAGCGGTCGGAGGCGTCCTCGACGCGGCCGCCGTTCTCCAGCGCGACGACGTCGAAGGTGCCGAGCGCGAGAAGCCACTCCGGGTCCGGGGCGACCTCGCCGTACACCCGCAGCCGGGCTATGCCGCCGTCGGGGTGCTGGTTCAGGCGCAGGTGGGTGAAGCGCTGCCCGGCGGCGGTCCCGAAGCCGTTGGCCGCGTGGCCGCCGACCGGGGTGCGCGGCACCAGCGTGGTCCACTTCGTCCCGGCGGACAGCAGGTCCTCCGGCGAGGGGGAGCCCGGGAGCGACGTGCCCTCGACGGAGACGGCCTGCGGGTAGTTGCCGCGGAAGTGGGCGGTGTCGACGACGATGCCGTGGATCACGCCGGGCGCGCCGAGGCGGATCAGCGCCCAGTCGTGGTCCTCGGCGGTGGGCCAGGGGTGGTCGGCGCTGGTACCGCGGCGGCGGCGGGTCTCCCAGCCGTCCATGATCTTGCCCTTGTGCCCGAAGTGCTCGGGGTCGAAGACGGCGCGGCCGGGGAGCAGCAGGTTCTCGCGCTGCGCGAAGAACTCGTCGTTGGCGGCGACGACCGAGGCGCCCAGCCTGCGGTCCGCGAGGTCGGCGTGGTGGGTGAAGGGGAAGTCGGCGGTGCGGTAGTCGGCGTACGGGTCGCCGCCCGCGTAGGGGTGCGCGTCGCCGGTGAAGCTCGGGATCGCCGTCACGGTGGTCGCGGCCTGCCTTTCGGGGTCGGTCGGTGTCAGCGGGCGCGGGTGAGGAGCCGGCCCTTCGGCGCGGTGAACCCGCCGTCGGCGGCGATGCGCTCGCCGCGCAGCCAGGTGGACTTCACGACGCCGTACAGGGTGCGGCCGGCGTACGCGGTGACGCGGTTGCGGTGCTGGAGGGCGGCGGGGTCCACGGTGAACGTCTCGTCGGGCGCGAGGACCGCGAAGTCGGCGTCGTGGCCGGGGGCGACGGCGCCCTTGCGGCCGTCGAGTCCGGCCAGCCGGGCGGTGTGCAGGGCCATCCACCGCGCGACGTCCTCCAGGGTGTGACCCCGTGCGCGTGCCGCGGTCCACACGGCGGGCAGGCTCACCTGGAGGCCGGAGATGCCTCCCCAGGCGGTGGCGAAGTCGCCGGTCTTGAGGTCGGCGGTGGACGGCGAGTGGTCGGTGACGACGCAGTCGACGGTGCCGTCGGCGAGGGCCCGCCACAGCAGGTCCTGGTTGGCGGCCTCCCGGATGGGCGGGCAGCACTTGAACTCGCTGGCGCCGTCGGGCACTTCCTCGGCGGTGAGGGTCAGGTAGTGGGGGCAGGTCTCGACGGTGACGCGGACCCCGTCGGCCTTCGCCCGGGCGATCAGCGGCAGCGCGTCACCGGAGGAGAGGTGCAGGACGTGCACGCGCGCGTCGAGTCTCCCGGCCTGTTCGAGGAGGGCGGCGATCGCGCTGTCCTCGGCGCCGCGGGGGCGGCTGGCGAGGAAGTCGGCGTACTTCGGCCCGCCCCGCTGGGGGGCGGCGTCGAGGTGGTGGGGGTCCTCGGCGTGAACGATCAGCAGCCCGTCGAAGGCGGCGATCTCGGCGAGGGAGCGGGCCAGCCGCTCCTGGTCGAGGTGCGGGAACTCCTCCACCCCCGACGGGGAGAGGAACGCCTTGAAGCCGAACACCCCGGCGTCGTGCAGCGGGCGCAGGTCGGCCACGTTGCCGGGCAGGGCGCCGCCCCAGAAGCCGACGTCGACGTGGGCCTTGCCGGCGGCCGTCTTCCGCTTGACGCGCAGGTGGTCGACGGTGGTGGTGGGCGGCAGGGAGTTCAGCGGCATGTCGACGAGGGTGGTGATGCCGCCCGCGGCCGCCGCGCGGGTGGCGGTCCAGAAGCCCTCCCACTCGGTGCGGCCCGGGTCGTTGACGTGCACGTGCGTGTCGACCAGGCCGGGCAGCAGGACGTCGTCGCCGAGGTCCTCCAGTCGCGCCCCGGCCGGGACGGGCGCGTCGTACGGCAGCACGGCCGTGATGGTCTCCCCGGTGACCGCGACGGACGCGGCGCGCATCCCCCCGGGTGTGACGACACGCGTCGAACGCAGCACCAGCCCGGCGCCCGCCGCGTCGGCGGGCACCACTTCGGCCTCGGACACCCCGGCCCCTCTCACCCACGTGAATTCAACTTTCTGTTGAAGAAGTCTTCACCCCCGCCCGGACCCCGTCAAGAGCGCTCCCGCGCCCCCGCGCACGCGGGCGCCGCGCCCGTCGCTGGACGCGTCCCGGACATCTGCGCGCACCGGAACAGGAACCGCACGCCCCGGCAGGGCCCGTGCCGTGCACGTCGTCACGCGTCAGCGGGCCGCCGACGGGCCGCCGGGTAGGCTGCTGCCCTTCCCGCCAGCCCGAAAGGAACGCGCCGTGCCGCCGTCCAGCGCCAGCACCACCGGCTCCGCCCGGAACGCCGCACGCGGAGGCGGCGTCCAGTCCCTGGAGCGCGCCTTCGACCTGCTCGAACGGATGGCGGACGCGGGCGGCGAAGTGGGCCTGAGCGAGCTGTCCGCGAGCAGCGGCCTGCCCCTGCCCACCATCCACCGCCTGATGCGCACCCTCGTGGCCTGCGGATACGTACGCCAGCAGCCGAACCGCCGCTACGCCCTCGGGCCCCGCCTGATCCGGCTCGGCGAGTCCGCGTCCCGGCTGCTGGGCACCTGGGCCCGCCCGCACCTCGCCCGCCTGGTCGAGGAGACCGGGGAGACGGCGAACATGGCCCTGCTGGACGGCGACGAGATCGTCTACGTGGCGCAGGTGCCCTCCAAGCACTCGATGCGCATGTTCACGGAGGTCGGCCGGCGGGTCCTGCCGCACTCCACAGGCGTCGGCAAGGCCCTGCTCGCGGACCTCCCGCCGCAGGAGGTGCGCGCGCTGCTGGCCCGGACGGGCATGCCGGCCGCCACGGAGAAGACGATCACCACGCCGGAGGGCTTCCTCGCGGCGCTGGAGGACGTACGCCGGCAGGGGTACGCCGTCGACGACAACGAGCAGGAGCTCGGGGTGCGCTGCCTCGCGGTGCCGGTGCCCGGCTCCCCCACCCCCGCGGCCCTGTCCGTCTCGGGGCCGGCGGGCCGGGTCACGGAGGCCGCGACCGAGCGGATCGTGCCGGTGCTCCAGGAGGCCGCGGCCGAACTGTCGCGGGCCCTCGCGGCCACCGGCGGCGGCCCGGCCGCCTGACACTCCCCCGGCCGGGCGTGCGCGACGGACGGCCCCCGGTCCCATGGGACCGGGGGCCGTCTCCGTCCCCGGCGGCGGGGGCGCAGTGTCCCCGCCGCGGCTCACCCCCCGCCCGGGGCCGTCCGGCCGCCCCGGGCGACCGCGTCGCCCTTCAGCCGCCCCTCAGTCGGCGCGCCGTGGCGTGCCGAACCGTTCCACCGCCGCACGGACCTGCGCCAGGCCGCCCGACAGGGCACTGACGGAACCGATCGCCCCGGCGATCAGCAGCAGCGACCTGCGCAGCCGCCGGATCTCCGGGGCGACACCGTCGGGCAGGGCCGACAGCGCGGCGAGTTCCTCCGCGGCGACGGCACGGTCCGGGACGTGGACGCGGTGGGCGGCGAGTTCCCGGCTCAGCCGGGCCACCGCCGCCCTCAGTTCCGTCACTCTCGGGTCCTCGTCGCTGCCCGTCACAGGCCGGCTTCCCGCACTCTGCAACATTCATCTCCCCCCTCGCGCACCGCGTGCGCCTTCTCGTGCCCGCTCTCCTGCCTTCTCTCCTCGCAGCACACCCCCGTGGCGTTGGTCAGGCGCCTGGGGGTGCCGGTCAGTAAACGCCAACCGGGAGGCACCGCGCCACCTCGGCGGCCGAAATTCAGTCCTCCGAAATTCGGCCGACCGCCGGGACACCGGGTGTCCGGCCGGGTATGCAGGGCCCATGACCCACGACGAACCCCCGGTCGCCGGACTCCTGCTCGCCGCCGGAGGCGGACGACGGCTCGGCGGACGGCCCAAGGCGCTCCTCGAACACCGCGGACGCCCCCTCGTCGAACACGCCGCCGGGGTGCTGCGCGCGGCGGGCTGCGCGCGCGTGCACGTGGTCCTCGGAGCGGCGGCCGACGAGGTGCGCGGGCGGGCGGCACTGGACGGCTGCGTCCTCGTCGACAACCCGGGGTGGGAGGCCGGCATGGGGTCCTCGCTGCGGGCCGGACTCGCCTCGCTCGCCGGGACCGGCGCCCGCGCGGCCGTGGTGTCGCTGGTGGACCAGCCCGGCATCGGGCCCGAGGCGGTCTCCCGGGTGTGCGCCGCGTACCGGGACGGGACGTCCCTCGCGGCGGCGGCGTACGCCGGTGTGCGCGGGCACCCGGTCCTGCTCGGCCGCGGCCACTGGGCGGGCATCGCGGCGAGCGCGAGGGGCGACCGCGGGGCGCGTGCCTACCTGGCCGGGCACGAGGGTGCGGTCACGCTCGTCGAGTGCGGGGACGTGGCGCGTCCGGACGACATCGACACCGCCGCCGACCTCGGCCTCCTGCGCTGAACGGGCCCGCGGGGAGCCGCGCGGCCGGGGGCCGCCGGGTCACTCGATACGGAGGTCCCGACGTCAACAGAACATTGAACTTCCACCATGAGGAAATTAGTATCCACGCATTCGCTGATGGCACCCGGTGCCGCTCCCGCTGAAGGAAGTGACCGCTCATGTCCGCACCAGCGCCGTCCCCGCTGGCCATCGTCGACGCCGAGCCCCTGCCCCGGCAGGAGGAGGTCCTCACCGGGGCGGCGCTCGCCTTCGTGGCCGAGCTGCACCGCCGGTTCACGCCCCGCCGTGACGAGCTCCTCGCCCGCCGCGCCCGCCGCCGCGCCGAGATCGCCCGCACCTGCAGCCTCGACTTCCTCCCGGAGACCGCCGCGATCCGCGCGGACGACTCCTGGCGGGTGGCCCCGGCCCCCGACGCCCTGAACGACCGCCGGGTGGAGATCACCGGTCCCACCGACCGCAAGATGACCGTCAACGCCCTCAACTCCGGCGCGCGGGTCTGGCTCGCGGACTTCGAGGACGCCTCGGCGCCCACCTGGGAGAACGTCGTGGGCGGCCAGCTCAACCTGGTCGACGCCTACACCCGGAACATCGACTTCACCGACCCGCGCACCGGCAAGTCGTACGCTCTGAAGACGGACGCGGAGCTGGCCACGGTCGTGGTGCGCCCGCGCGGCTGGCACCTGGACGAGCGGCACCTCACCGACGCCGACGGCCGCCCGGTGCCGGGCGCGCTCGTCGACTTCGGGCTGTACTTCTTCCACAACGCCCAGCGGCTGCTCGACCTCGGCAAGGGACCGTACTTCTACCTCCCGAAGACCGAGTCGCACCTGGAGGCCCGTCTGTGGAACGAGGTGTTCGTCTTCGCCCAGGAGTACTGCAGCATCCCGCGGGGCACCGTCCGCGCCACCGTCCTCATCGAGACGATCACGGCCGCGTACGAGATGGAGGAGATCCTCTACGAGCTGCGCGAGCACGCCTCCGGGCTGAACGCGGGCCGCTGGGACTACCTGTTCTCCATCGTCAAGAACTTCCGTGACGGAGGCGCCCGCTTCGTCCTGCCGGACCGCAACGCGGTCACGATGACGGCCCCCTTCATGCGGGCGTACACCGAGCTCCTCGTCCGCACCTGCCACAAGCGGGGCGCGCACGCGATCGGCGGCATGGCGGCGTTCATCCCCTCCCGCCGGGACGCCGAGGTCAACAAGGTCGCCTTCGAGAAGGTGCGCGCCGACAAGGACCGCGAGGCGGGCGACGGATTCGACGGTTCCTGGGTCGCCCACCCGGACCTCGTCCCGATCGCCATGGAGTCCTTCGACAAGGTGCTCGGCGACAGGCCGCACCAGAAGGACCGGCTCCGCGAGGACGTCCGCGTCGAGGCCGCCGACCTCGTCGCCGTCGACTCCCTCGACGCGAAACCCACGTACAACGGGCTCGTCAACGCCGTCCAGGTCGGCATCCGCTACATCGAGGCCTGGCTGCGCGGCCTGGGCGCCGTCGCCATCTTCAACCTGATGGAGGACGCGGCCACCGCCGAGATCTCCCGCTCCCAGATCTGGCAGTGGATCAACGCCGGGGTCGTCCTCGACAACGGCGAGCGGGTCACCGCCGGCCTGGCCCGCCGGGTCGCCGCCGAGGAGCTGGCCGCCATCCGCGCCGAGACCGGCGAGGAGGCGTTCGCGGCGGGCAACTGGCAGCAGGCCCACGACCTGTTCCTGACGGTCGCCCTCGACGAGGACTACGCCGACTTCCTGACCCTGCCCGCCTACGAGCAGCTCAAGGGCTGAGGAGCGGCCGGAGCGGGGCCGGTCAGCCGCCGCCGTCCGGGTGCGCCGACCAGTCCCGTTCCGCGGGCGGCCTGCCGTGCAGGTCGGGGACCTGCTTGAGCCAGTCCGGGCGGCCCTGCCGGGTCCGCCGCGCGCGCAGCGCGTCCTCCGCGGCCAGTTCCTCGCGGCTGGGGAAGTCCACGGGCAGCCACGCCGCGGAAGCCCGCACGCGCGCGTGCAGGTACGACACGTACGCCTCACGGACCGCGGCGGGCGTGGCGAAACCCTCCTCCAGGGCCAGCCAGGCGTCGGGGACCTCGGCGACGATCCCGCGCAGCAGTTCCTCGGTGACGCGCGGCGCGAGGTCGGCGTCGGCGGCGCGGGTGTCCGGGGCGCGGTGGCCGAGGGCGTGGTGACGGAAGTCGTAGGCCTTGGCCGGGTCGGACACGTTCCAGCGGTGGTGGAAGACGAGGGCCGCGCCGTGGTCGATCAGCCACAGGCGCGGCGGTGCGACGCCGAGGGTGGGCCAGACCATCAGGTTGGAGCTGTGCACCGTGCGGTCCACGTTGAGGGTGAGGGCGTCGAGCCAGACGATCCGCCCGGCCTCCAGCGGGTCGACGGGGAAGTCCAGCGCCACCTCGGGCGTGAGGTCCCGCGCGCCCGGCAGACGGTCCATGCCGAGGTTGACGCCCGCGCTCGCGGCGTGCAACTCGCGGACCTCCTGGTGCGGCTCGGCGTCGGCGATGGCGGGGTCGAAGCGCACCAGCACCAGTTCGGGCAGGCGCAGTCCCAGCGCGCGGGCCAGCCCGCCCACGATCACCTCGGCGACCAGCGCCTTGCGGCCCTGCGCGGAGCCCGTGAACTTCACGACGTACGTGCCGCAGTCGTCGGCCTCCACGACCGCCGGGACGGATCCCCCGGTGCGCAGCGGCTCGATGTAGCGGGTGGCCCGGACCTCCCTCAGCATGGTCCGGGGCACGGGCTGTCGCACGTCTCGTGTTCCACGGTCGGCTCCCCCTGCGGTACGGCCCTCGCCCTCCCCGGGGTGAGGAGGAAGAGAGCATAGTAACCAGGGGTGACGGGGGCGCCGGTGGCCGGGCGCCCGCCGTCAGCGCACCGCGGCGACGCGCCGCCCTATTTCGGCGGCGACCTCGTCGTGCATGAGGTATTCCTCGATGTGGTGCGCGCGGCCGCGGGCGTTGACGACGGCCAGGTCCGTCGGCCGGCCCTCGTAGAGGGCGGCGAGCGGACAGCCGGTGGCGACGGCGTCCGTGGGGCACCAGGCGTTGACCCAGGCGAACTGCCGCTCCGGGCCCGGGGCACCGCCCCCGAGGAGCCTGTCGTGCACGGTGTCCAGTCCGAGAGGGCTGCCGGCGGTGACGAGGAGCGCCAGGTCCACCTCCGGCGCGAGCCGGGTGAGGAGGTCCATGCCGACGACGGTGCCGAGGCTGTGGGTGACGAGCACCAGTTCGCCCGAGGCGGGCACGGACGCGAGGACGGCGTCCAGCACGGCGTCCCGGACCCCGGGGTCGTCGAGGTAGGCGGCGACGTCCCGCAGGACGGTGGCGATGAGCCACTCGTCGACGTCCGTGTTGGCGGCCAGCCAGGCCAGTTGCCGTCGCAGCGCCCCGGTCACCGCGTCGCCGAGCCCCTCGTCCGCCCCGTCCCCGCCGGTGGGCACGCGCGCCTTGGCCGCCGCCTCGGCGACGAGCCGCTCGTACGTGTCCCTGGCCGGTCCGGTGGGCGCGCAGGCCTCCGCCGCCGAGCCGGGTCCCGCCGCCCGGGTGGCGTCGCGCGGCACGGCCTCCTGCTGCCGGACCGCCCCCGCCAGGGTGTCGCCGTAGTAGGGGAACCAGATGTCCGCCGGGTCCACCGGTGCCGTCCCGGCGCGGGTGAGCCCGTAGTTGAGTCCGGCCGCCCAGGCCCGGCGCAGCTCGACGGGTTTCTTGTCCTGCTGGCTCCTGCCGTGCAGGAACACCAGGTGCCGGCCGCCGCCGAAGGCGGTGGGACGCGCGCGGAGACCGGGCCGCCCGGTGGCGGCCTCGGGCGCGGCGGCCACCCGTGGCGCGGGCCGCCCGGGGGCGGGGGCGCCCACCGCGGCGGGCGGTCCGGGTGCCGCCGCCGGGGCACCGCCGTCCTGGAGGCCGGAGTCGGGGCCGAGTCCGGCCAGCAAAGCGCGGGCCTCGGGGCCGAGCGGCAGGGCGGCGAGGTGTTCGAGGATGCGGCTGATGCGCACGCCCTCGTTCGCGACCCAGGCGATCGCGTCGTCGCCGTCGCCCTGCTGCCACACCTTGCCGTCCTTGCGGAGCGTGCGGCCCTGGGCGTCCTTGTCGGGCACGCCGCTGTGGTGCAGCGCCACCACTTCCCACTGGTCGTTGAAGACCGGTGAGCCGGAGTTCCCCGGCTCGGTGTCGGTCCGGTAGTGCAGGAAGTCCTCCAGCCTGACCTGGAAGGCGTTGTCGCGGACGGCGATCTCCTTGAGACGGCCCATGGGGTGGCCGATGATGTTCACCGGCTCGCCGATGACCAGCTTCCCGGGCTGCACGCCGAGCCGGTTCCACCCGAAGACCTCACCCGGCGGCGGGGCTCCGTCCGCCGGCCGCACCGCGACGAGCGCGAAGTCGAGGCGCTCGTCCGCGACGAAGAACGCGTCGGGGTCCAGGTCCAGCCGGGTCGACACCCCGGGTGTGTTGTCGATGGTGATCTGCGCGTCGAACTCCACGACGCAGCCCCGTGCGGAATCCGCGTCGGGCAGGACGTGGTGGTTGGTCATCAGCAGCCGGGGCGAGACCAGGAAGCCGGTGCCGACGGGCAGTTCGCGGCCGTTCTCCCGGGCGGAGACGCGGGCGACGGTGCGTGCCACGCGCGCGCCGCGCGGGAGGAAGCTCCACGCCTGGAGTTCCTTCGACAGGCCGAGGATGCGTTCGTGGGCGGCGGGCGCGGTCAGGTTGTCCTCGCGGATGCTCTCCACCGCCGCGGCGGCGGGCACGGCCTGACGTTCCAGCAGCCGCGTCGCGCGCACGGCGATCGCCTGCGGCGAGTCGGGGAACTGCACCCCGGCGTCCATCTGCCGCTCCACGTGCCGCCGCTGGGCACTGGTGCTGCGGTACCGCTCGGCCGCGGCCTCCGCCTGTTCCTGTTGTTTCGTGCGTGCGTCCGCCGTCACTGTCATGGTCTTGTCCGCTGCTGCTGGTACTGGTACTGGATGCCGGGCACCCCGCGTACGGACCGCACGCCGAGTGCGGGATTCGCCTGCCGTGGACTGCCGCTAGGCGAAGACGTTGTACGGGACGCGGAGCCTGGTCCAGGAGGTCTCTCCCGGCCAGCCGTCCGCGTCGGCGTTCCGGTAGCCGAGTTTGCGCTGCCACATCGCGTAGGACTCGCGGTGCTGCGCGTTCCACTGCGACGGCGGGCCGCCGGGACCGTACGCGGAACAGCCCTCCTCGATCAGGCGGACTCCCATCGCGCTGATGATGGAGCTGTTCGGTTGCGTCTTGAACCACGCGGCTCCCGGGAAAGGCACGTACCGGGCGGGCGGCGGTGGCTGGTGCGGCGATGGCTCGGAATGCGGTGGCCTGACCCTGAGCCGCTGGCCCACCCGTATCTTGTTCGGGTTGGAGATGTTGTTCCACGCCTGCAATTGCTCGACCGTGGTGTCGAACCACTGGGCCAGCGTGTACAGGGTGTCGCCGGTTCTGACTGTGTAGTATTCACTTTCGGTTTCCATACGGCCATGCTAGGTGCGTCTTTCGCGGCCTGCATGCGGGGAGAATTCCGGAACTCCCCTCGTCTTTTCACCTCTTCAACCGGATTCGTTTCCGCTTCTCCTTTCTCCGTGCACGCGGTTTTCCCCCGGGCCGGCCAGTGGGTTCGGCAGGGGCAGATAGCGGGCGTCGGCGCCGTCCGCCCCGGTCCAGCGCAGCAGCAGGTTCGTCTTGGCGGGCAGGGTCGGCGCGGTGAGCAGGGCGCGGGCCTCCGGCAGTGCGTGGCGGGCGAGTTCGCGGCGTACGGCGGGCCAGGGGTCGAGGCCGGGGTGGCGTGCGGTGAGGGCGGCGGCGATCTCCGTGAGGTGGTTGACGAACAGGCAGTACTGGAGGCGTTCCCAGCCGGCGGCGCGGGAGACGCCGGGCAGCAGTTTGACGCCCTCGGCGTCCCGGAACAGCGCCTGCACGGGCGTGCCGTCGGCGTCGACGGCGATCAGCGTGTTCTGCAGGTGGGCCTCCACCACGACTCCGTGGTCGGCGAACGCCGTCAGCGCCGGGGGCACGACCTGCCGCAGGTACGCCGCCCACCACGCCTCGGGGTCGGGCGCCCGGTCGAGGGGGCTGCCCTCGAAGCCCTCCGCGAGTCCGGCCGCGAGCAGCGGGGTAGCACCGGGCAGCAGGTGGGCGCGCAGCCCGTCCCGTACGACGACGGCGAGTTCCTCGAAGGCGAAGGCGGCGGTGCGGTGGCCGCGGTCGCTGAGCCAGGCGGCGGGGCCGGGCGAGGCGGCGAGGGCGGTGGCCGCGGCGGTGTCGGTGCGGCGCAGCCGCCGCAGGTCGTGGCGCCACAGCCGCCGGATGTCGTTGGTGATGCGCACGTCGAGGCTGAACTTCAGGAACAGGTCGCGTTCGGGTGCGTACACGGTGCGTATCGCCGCCGTGGGCCAGACCGCGAAGCCGGTGGTGCCCAGCCGGATCAGCCTGCCGTCGGCGAAGGCGGGCTCCAGGGCACCCGCCGCGAGACCGAGTTGCCAGGGGTGGGCGGGCAGCAGCCGGTAGCCGGGCGGGGCGGCGCCGAGGGAGTCGAGGGCCGAGGTGTCGCCGTCGTCCACGACGGCGTCGGCGCGCACGCCGAGAAGCACCAGCGGGAAACGGGCGTGCGCCTCGGGGGCGTACGGCAGCCAGAGCGCCGACGGGGCGCCGCCGCGGGCCTTCGGGGCCGGGTGGTGGGGGTGGCCGGTGACGAGGGACTGCTCGGACCGCAGGTAGGGGTCGTCGGGCGGGGCGGCCCGGGCCCGTGCGGCCAGCAGTGCGGCGACCGCGTCGCGGCTGTCGGCCATCTCGGCGGGCAGTTCGTGGTTGGTGACGCCGGTGTGCCCGCGCAGTTCGTCGGCGACGAGTTTCACCAGGTCGGCGTGGCCGAGGCGGTGCCAGGCCCCGGCCGTGTACGACTCCGGTTCGGCGGGGCGGCGCCCGGCGGCCACCCGCAGCAGCCTGCCGGTCCCCGGCAGCCGGTACACCGGCCGCCCGCCGTGCCCCGGCTCACGCCGCGCGACCTCGCGCAGCAGGCAGTTCAGCAGCGGGGCGGTGGCGCAGGCATCGGCACGGGCGGCGACCTCGGCGGACGCGGGGCCGTGGGCCTCCGCGTGCCCGCCGGTCCCGCGGAGGCCCACGGCCCCGGACGCGGCGGCATGACCGACGGCACCGGAACCCCCCGGCGCCCCGGCACACCCTTCGGGTCCGGGACGGGGCGCGGCCCCGTCGGGACGGGGCGCGACTCCGTCGGCCCGGGGTTCGGTCCCGTCGGCGCGGGGTGCGGTCCCGTCGGCGCGGGGTGCGGTCCCGTCGGCGCGGGGTGCGGTCCTGTCGGG